>DNPI01000136.1 GCA_003501525.1 Planctomycetota bacterium | reverse complement strand
CTGTTGATGCCGCTGAAGCTCGAGAGGTTGGCCGCGCAGCGGTACGCGCCGCAATTGGAGATGAGTATGCGAGCGGTTCTATTGCTATCAGAAGGATTGAAGGTGAGACATATGCTTCTGACACCTTCGTCACTCCTTTAGACACTGTGGCCAAATACACCAAAGACATGCCGGATGAGTTCCTCTTGGGAGACCAAGGCGTTACTTCTGCTTTTCGTGATTACGCGATGCCCCTGACAGGTGGCATTGAATCAATGGTTGATCTTAGCTTGAATGAAATCTGATTTTTTGTAGAGAATTCCTTAATGAACAAGCCTTTAGGACGAGCACCTTACCGCGAGCTCACTCCCGCGAGCCTCTCCGGGGGAATCTTGGTGGGCGCTTTAATGAACATGGGCATTTGTTACGCAGGGCTACAAATTGGTTTCACGATTGTTGGTAGCACAGTAGCGGCTGTTCTCGGATTTGGAATCCTTCGGGGCGTTCTCCGCAAAGGGAGCATTCTCGAGGTTAATATTTTTCAAACTGTTGCCAGTTCGGTAAATGTGGTTAACGCTGGGGTCATATTTACGATTCCGGTTCTATTCCTTCTCGGCTTTGAGGAGAATATCTCGTGGCCGCCTCTTATTGCCGCTTCCATTGCGGGCTCGCTGCTTGGGGTAGTAATGATTATTCCCCTACGTAAGCAGATAATTGAATTTGAGAGGTTGCGATTTCCAGAGGGTGTGGCTGTTGCGACGATTCTTAAGTCGCCGGGGGCAGGGGTTACGAAATCCATGCTCCTTTTGGCGGGCATAGCTATTTCTGGCATTACTGCAGTCGCGGTACATATGGGTATTTTTCCGGAGACATTGAACCTCGGGAAGACCTTGGGCACTCCTGCAGGGCTACGCCTTGTGCTTGCCTTGTCCTTCTTAAGTCTCGGGGCGGGGTTTTTAGCGGGCCGTGGGGGACTTGTCATCCTTTATGGAACGCTTCTGAATTTTTGGGTCCTCATACCAGCTTGTGTGTCTTTGGGTTGGTTGCCGGAAGGTGGTGTTATTTCATCTCTAAGTTCTTTGGCGCATGGTGACGAGGCCAGTGCTTTCTTTGCGAAATTCGCGCACTTCACATCTCGGCATGTGGGTATTGGGATGATTCTTGGAGGTGCTGTTGCAGGTCTTATAGTTGCGGCTCCGGCCCTGAAGGCTGCTCTAGCAAGCTTGCGAGAGGCACCAGATGGTGGAAGACGTGAGGAAATAGGGATGGGGGCTATTCGTACAGGGTTTGTTCTTGGCATTCTTCTTTTGCTGGTTGCTGTTCGGTGGACGGCTCCTGAAACAGTCAGTTGGGGCAGAATTGTTGCGGTAGTAACAGTTGGTGCCGGTTGGTTGTGGATTGCTGGATTGGTAGTTGCTCAAACAACGGGGCGAACAGATTGGTCTCCACTTTCGGGGCTCGCCCTTATTGCCATTGCTTTGATGATGTCTATTCTTGGCACGGGCAATGAAACAATTGTTGCTGCTGTGACCGTAGGGGCTGCCATTTGTGTTGCAACCTCAATGTGCGCTGACATGATGGCCGATTTGAAGACGGGTTATCTCATAGGAAGTCGGCCACTTCGGCAGCAGATTGCCCAAATTGCAACATGTTGGATTGGTCCTGCAATCGCAGTGGTAACAGTTAGCGTTCTTTGGTCTGCCTACGCGTTTGGGCCTGATCAAGCTGGAGTGCTTCATGCGCGTGCTGAATCGGCTGGACCTGCAGCGCTAGCAGACTTTGAAGCAAGTGGCGGATCTGAAACAACTTTGCCAGCGGGGATTCCAACTTTAGGAGCGCCACAGGCAGGTGCCTTGGAGGCCGCAATCAATATTGTGCAATCAGGTGACGTGCCACTTGGGAAGTATGTTGCTGGTGCTGTATTGGGTTTGGTTATTTCTATTTTGGTTTCTCCGGGCTTGGGGGTAATGGTGGGCCTTTCGCTCTATCTTCCCTTTATGTACATGATTGTTTTTGGTCTTGGTGGAGTGCTAAGCATCCTTTTGGGGCGATGGAAAGGGGATAGATGGGCTGAGGATTACGGTGTCCCAGTTGCAGCTGGCCTTATTGTTGGCGATGCTCTTGTTGGGGTGGGTTTTGCGATAGTTCAGGTTTCTTCAGCTCAGTTTGGAGGTTGACCGATGCGCCTTTTCGCTAAATTTTTACTTGTTTTGGGTACATGTCTTGCTGCAGTTGGTGCGGCTGGTTTTACTGAAAATCCAGAGAATGAAGCTTGGGTCTTCTTCTTGGGTGGCCTCATCCTTTGCTTCGCCGGAACACGTTTCCAGCGGATTTCGATTCAGGAGGAAGCAGGCCCAGCGCACCACTCTGCAGCTGTAATGGGTGGCCTACGAGGCAGGCTGCGTGCTGCATTAAAAGCGACGATCTTTCTCGATGAGACTTGTGATGAGATTGGAGAAGAAGAATTTTGTTCCCGTTTAGATGAGTTGTTGCGCGGGGAATTTTTCGAAATGGGAGGGCGTGTAGAGGAATATCAACGGCTTCTTGGCTTTGCTGACTACAGCCGTGTCTGGGAAGGTGTTGCTATTGGAGAGCGACTCCTTTCAAGGGCCTGGAGCATGGCGACGGATGGCCATCTCGAGGAGGCCTTCATGGAAATCCCACTTGCACGAGCTGCTTTATCGAGAGCTCTCGAGCGCCTCGAAAACCTTGATTTAGGTTAAAATTCACCTTCACTTTTCTGGTTTTGCCGTAGGAGTTATGTAATGAAAGTACGCGCATTTTTGATTTTCCTTTGTTCTGCTACACCTCTATTTGCCCAGAGTGCCTTTTTGGGGGTTGAATTGGCTCCGCCCATTCTCGAGATTGAGGGTGCAGTTGTTTCTCGAGTCGAGGTCCCTTCTGCAGCTTCCATCATGGGTGTTCTTGCAGATGATGTGATATTGACTCTCGATGATGTTGAAATTTCTTCTAATGCCTCTTTGCTTGAGGCTTTGTCTCGCCGTCTACCAGGTGATATCGCCACTATTACTGTTTTACGGGCTGGCACAGAATTTGAACTTCTCGGGCTTCTGGGTAGACGGCCGGGAGATCTAGGTGGATTGCGTCCTCGCCTCGAAAACTTGGAATCTCAACGCGATGGATTTGCCTGGCCAGAAATGCCTGATATTGCGTGGCCAGAAATGCCTGATATTGCATGGCCAGAAATGCCTGATATTGCATGGCCAGAAATCCCTCATTTTGACTCACTATTCGGGCCCGAAGGGCTTGAATTTAGCTTCGACTGGGGGGGCCAGAATTTAGATGGAGCCAAAGTCCGAGTCACTTATCCAGAGAGCACGCCGGAAAATGAACGTGAAGCATTAATCCTTGAAGCTCGCGAGAAGTACGGCGAAGGGGTGGATATCGAGTTTGTTGGCCCTGGACATTCAATTTCTATTCAAAAAGGGCGCTCTTTTGGCCGCAAAGAGGAAGACGAGGAAGATATATAAGTCTTTCTAATAAAAGGACTTGCTGCGATTCCCCTTCAGGTCGCGGCAATTTTTTTAGGAAATATCTAAAGAGGGGTTGTCTGCGTCCCGCCAAGGGCGTGGATGAAGGCACGAATTTCACTCGCAGCCCTGTTGATGGGCGCCGCCGCTGCATCATGGAGCCCTCTTAGGGCGTCCAGTACGCTTGAGGGCTTGCCTTTGGATAGGTTAGTGATTAATGCAGAACGAATTTGCGAGGTTGAAATTTTGGAAAGGCGTTGCGTGATGCGAGAAAATGGGGGGATTGAAACTCGCTATCTCGTTTCAACGCTGCTTCCTCTTAAAGGGGCTCAGCCTTCAGTGCAGGAGATTTGTATGCCTGGAGGAGAAGTCGCTGACCGCGGTTTAATTGTTCCGGGTATGCCCGATTTACAAATTGGGGAGCGCCACCTTCTTTTCTTGAGCGCTGAGAGTGTTGAAACCGGATGGCGAATTCCGGTTGGATTGGAATCCGGTTGTTTCCGTGTTGATTCGGATAAAGGTAAAGGAAGGGTTGTCATCCGGCCCGCCATGCCGCAGGATGGAAGGGGGGCAGAAGCTATTTCCTACGATAGTTTCCTTGCCCGTGTACAAGATGAAATTTGGAGATCCTGAAATCGAAGATTCCTCTTCACGAAGACGGCCAGTTCTAGGGATTGTCTTGGTCCTGGCAGTTTTTATTCTGGGTGCCGCTGGGGCAGAAGCCTTCGTCCGTATTCGTCTCGGCGGCAAAACCCTTTATTGGAATTCATCTTCATTGGGTTGGCGCCTGAATCAGGATTCTTTTGCTGGCGTAGCCGGGGAGGGAGTTGAGAAAGCAATCGAACAAGGCTTTCAGGTGTGGGAAGACGTTGAAGGAAGTCTGCTCTCTTTTACCCGCGGGGCTGATACGACTTCAGTGGATTGGAATGACCACTCTTCTCACTTAGTGATGGTCGATAACGGAAATATGTCCGGGTTTTTCCCTCCGGGCAGTGGGGTAGTGGCCATTACTCCGATTGTTTACAGCACAGACAATGGGCGAATTCTGGATGCCGACATTTTGTTTAACGGCAGTGAGTCATTCTCTACAGACGGAACCGGATCGTATGACATTCAAGACATACTCACGCACGAGGTAGGGCATTTTGTTGGGCTTGATCATTCCCCCGTTCGTGGGGCCACTATGTGGCCTTGGGTCAGCCTTAATGAGTGGCATCATTCTTCTCTTTCTGGCGACGAGCTTATGGGAGCGACGGCAATCAAGCCATTGGCCGGATTCTCAACGCTTTCTGGAGCTGTGAGCAGGGCTACGGGATCAGCGGTCAAGGGAGCCCTGGTAGGTGTAGTGCACCAAGCTACTGGGCAGCTTGCTGCTACGGCTGTGACCGATTCAAACGGCTCTTGGGCAGTCAAGGGGCTTCCGGATGGTTCCTATCTTGTTTACGCTTCGCCAGTTGAAGGCAGTTTCTCGACGTCGGAAGGTCCGGCTTTTACAAGCGATTTTGCTGTGGAAACTGATTTCGGGACCGATTTCTATGGAGGTTCTGCGAGTCCTGTTGCCTATTCGGTTTCTTCAGGGTCTACAACTTCTTGTGGTTCATTGACGGTTCCGGCTGACGCACTCCTTATCGACCAAATGACAACTGTGTATAAGGCTAACCCTGGCGATTCGGCTACGGTGTGGATCTCGGGAAATGGCTTCGGGAGTAACGTTTTGGTTAACGAAGTATCGCCGCAAATCAGTATTACTAATATCAACAATAGTAATAATTCAATCCAAGTCGATATCCAGATATCGGCGTCTTGTCCCGTGGGCCTTTACGACCTCTACATTCAGACTACTGCGGGAGATGTTGAAGCTGTGACAGGAATATTAGATGTGGTCCCGCCGGCTCCAGTTGTGAACTCTTTGAGTGTCATTACTGGCGATGCTGCAGGCGGCGAACAGATTCTTCTGCATGGTTCGGGTTTGGACGCTGACTCATACGTTCTTTTCGGGGGTGTGGAAGCAGAGGTTGACGGGGTTGATGGTTCTGGGGCTACCTTGCAGGTCACTACTCCCTCCATGGACCCGGGTTTAGTTGACGTTATGGTTCGGAATCCAAGCGGGCAGTTCACAGTTCTGTCTGACGCGTTTAGTTTTCAAGCCGTTCCTCGGATTACTCACCTCTTTCCATCCGCGGGGCAGCGGGAAGGCGGGACGGTTCTTTTGGTTTCGGGTTCGGGCTTCGCTTCTGGTATGACTGCTACTCTCGACGGTAATGCGGCAGTTGTTGGGTATGAATCTTCTACCCTTGTGCGTATTTCCACTCCTTCGGGGTCGCTGGGAGCTTGCGACTTGGTTCTGATTAATCCCGACGTATCTGGAGAGACGTTTGAGGATGCCTTTCAGTATGTCTTGAACGCCGACCCTTCTATTAACGATTTCACACCTAAATCTGGAGGAGTGGGCGGAGGCACCGAAGTCTCTATGCTCGGGAGCAACCTCCTTGATACCTTTCAAGTGAAGTTTGGGGTTGATCCTGCGACAGGAGAAGGGGGGAACCCTGCGGGAGGGATAGAAATTGTTTCGAATTCGGAAGTCAGCACTGTGACCGGTTCCAATCCTGCCCCTGGGAGTTACGGTGTCCTTGTCGAATTGCCGAACGGGCAAGGTGCTGTGGCCACTGCGACATTTCAGTTTCAAGGGTCTTCAGCTTCAACTGCTGGTGGAGGTGGTGGTTGCGGTGGTGTAATTCATGGAACCTCTGATCCCGTCGGCGATTTACCCTCTTGGCTGTTCCTTTTTGGCCTTTTCCATCTTCTGCGGCGTAACGCCCGGTCCTAGACTCTTTCTGATGGGAAGGTCCAATTTCAGCCTGTTGGGGCTTTTATTTCTTGTGTCTTCTTGCGGCGGGCAGCCTAAAGAGAGGACAGGGCCTCCAATTTTAGTCGTTGGCATGGATGGTCTTGAGTGGTCTGTACTAGACCCGCTCCTTAGGCAAGGCCGATTGCCCGCTTTCTCTTCACTGATTTCTAGGGGAGTTGCTGGAAGCATTCGCACGACCCAACCAACATTTTCTCCGGTTCTGTGGACGACTATGGCTACAGGAGTTGGCCCGGCAGAACATGGCATCCACCATTTTTTCGAAGCGTCTCTAGAGGGGCGGCTGCTGGAGCCGAGTAGTCCATTGCCTTACTCTTCTAATTGCAGAAAAGTTCCGGCCCTTTGGAATCTGGCCGGCCAAGAAGGTCTTGATTCGCTTTCGGTTGCTTGGTGGGTTTCTTGGCCAGCGGAGGAGGTCGCGCATGGTCGAGTGGTTGCTTCATACGCAGCCCAAGCCCAAGGAAACCTGCTTTGGAAGGCGGGAGTGTGGACTAAGAGTTTGCCCCGCCTGACTTGGCCCGATGCGCTTGAGGACGAAGTTTTACCGTACTTAAAGCGCGGCGAGCCGGCAGGCCCACTGCGCGCTGAATACAACAATCTTTTTGGACTTGTGCCAGGGAAAGAAGGTTGGGAGTTCCCCGCGGGGCGGGATGCTTTTTTTCGTTTTTCCTTCCATGGAGACCGAACTCACTATGGCATTATGCGAGATCAGCTCTCTCGGGAAATCGCTGATCTCAATATGGTTTATTTCGGTTTGGCTGATGTTGCCGGTCATTTCTTCTGGCGGTATCGACAGCCTGGGGCTTACCGCTATCCCATTCCCTCGGAGCATGTCGAGGTTTTAGGTGATCGCATTGATCGCGCGTATGAAGTTTTGGATGGATGGCTTGCTGGGCTCCTCAAAGAGGTAGGGGAGGACTGCCTTGTCATGGTGGTTTCCGATCACGGTATGCACGCGGCAAATCTTAAAAATCCTCGCCACCCTCAGTCGGGAGCACATGAAGATGCTCCTGATGGTGTTCTTATCCTTGCTGGTCCAGGTGTCGATCCTGTTGGGACTCTGCCTTTTGGCAAGAGGCAGATGGGTTCAATTTTTGCTGTAGCGCCCACAGTCCTCGATTGGTTGGGCGTTGGTGTCCCTGATTACATGGAGGGCAAGCCGTTGCGTCGTTGGATGACTGCGATGTGGCGTGAAGCCAACCCTGAAGTGGGAGGCAAGGATTATCGTTCTGGGTTCAGGAAGCCGACGAGGCCAAGAACCCCGACCGACGGTGCCAGCGCGACCTTTCTCGAAAGCATGAAAGAGATCGGGTACGTGGATTCTGAGAACTGATGCTTCGACGGATTCCTTTGCTACCGATTTTTCGGATGCTGCGCGGTCGGTTGCAGCATGGCTTCGCTATATCTGATTTTAATCGTTCCTTGCTAAGACCCATTCTCTGCTAGGGGAGGGTATTCTGCTGCGTCCATGAATGACTCAGCGAGGTCGCCCCTGAAAGAGCCTGTTGTTGCCTTTGATATTGAAGTTGCGGGCCTTGAATGGGAGGAAGTAGATGAAGCTACTCGCCATTACTTGATTGCCCGCGCTAAGACTGAGGAAGAGAAGGAATCTGTGCCGCATCGGCTTGCGTTAGTGCGCGGTTTGGGGAGAGTGGTTGCCATCGGTATCTGGAACCTAGACAAAGATGCGGGTGGGGTCCTTGTTCATGGGCATGGTGGGGAATACGAAGATTTTGAATCTCACCCAGGCGCAAAGGTTTTCCGTGGGAATGAACGAGAAATTCTTACGGAGTTTTGGAAAAGGGCGGAGAATTGGGGCACAGTGGTGACCTTCAATGGTAGGTCATATGACGGGCCCGTCCTCATGACTCGTTCTGCAATGCTCGATGTTGCTCCTAGTCGGAATCTCTGTGGGTATCGTTACTCAATGGCCAGAAGCAGACACTGTGATCTTATGGATGTCCTTGGCTTTTACGGGGCTGCTCGTGAGACCTACAGCCTTGACTACTGGTGCCGCCGGTTTGGAGTCGAATCTCCCAAAGGCCGGATGGACGGTTCGATGGTAGGCGAGAGTGCTCGACAAGGACGGTACGATGAGATTGCGGAGTATTGCCTGCGTGACACAGTTGCGACAGCTGATCTCTTTCGCCACCTCCGAGGGACGCTAATCCCTCTTTTTGACTGAGCCAGCATATCTTCTTGCCGTTCGTACACGGTATCGCCTGATGATTGCCGCCCGTGCCTGTTTCCGAGAGATTATTGACCGACTTTGTTTGGTCTTAGGGGGGACAATGTTTCTCCTTGCTCTCGGTGCTGCCTATAGGGCATCGGCCTCAGCTCAAGGTGCACCACTTTGGATTCCGTTGGCAATGATCCCTTTGATGGTGGGGCACACCCTTCCTTATTTTCTCCCGGTTGCGTTAATGACCGCAGTTGGACTGACTTACGGAAGAATGGCGGCGGAAGGCGAAGAGGTTGCTCTTTTGGCGTCGGGGATCTCACCTGTGCGACTGCTGGCTCCCGCTTGGGCCTCGGGACTTCTTGCTGCTTTGGTTAGCTTCCCACTTCTTTCGGCGGTCCTCCCCGATTTGTATTCACAGACAAAAGACCTTCTACATCGCACTCGCTTTGCCGCTCTCGAGAACCCTGATCCGGGCTCAAGTGAGCTGCGCTACCAAGGCCTTTATCTGGCGTGGCAGGAGCGAGACACCAGAGGAGGATTCAGGGATGTTGTACTTTCCTTTGAGGATGAGGAGAGTTCTGAGCAGTTGATAGTGCGAGCTGCAAGAGCTGCTATCAAAATCACAGGAACCGATTTGCTGATTGCTTTCGAAGGTATGCGGACTTCAACGGCAAGTGTGGAGGGCGATTCATGGGATTTTCAATCTGATGGGACGGCGACTCTTAAAGTCAACCTCGCGTCACTAGCTGGGTCTAGTTTTAATCGGAATCCTCGTTCGAAAGATTTTTCTTCGAATGAGATTTTGGCCAGGCTGGACTCAGGGGCCGTTCCTGAAAATGAAAAGGTGAAATATTTATTTACCTATCACCAGAGATTTTCATTGGCCTTTGCCTGCCTCCCTCTTGCATTACTTGGAGCTTTTTTGGGGAGGAGGTTGGGACAGGGAGGAATTTCAAAATTGATTGCGACGGTCCTCTTATTTCTGCTCTTATGTTTTTATCCACTTGTCTGGCTTGGGGAGGGTTTGGCTATAGGAGGTAGTCTTTCTCCTTTTATGGGTGCTTGGTTGCCTGTCGTCTTTTCCCTTGGGGTTATTGGAGGGTTGAAACTAGTAGGTCGACGTCGATGATTCAGGCGCACGATAAGTACGTTTTCCGGAATTTTATTCGGCAGTGGATTACCTTTGGCATTGGCCTTGTAGGCCTTTTAGCCGCTTTAGATTTACTTGCCTCTGCTGACGCAATTGCCAATTCGGGGGATGGAGACGTCTCTGCTGCTGGATGGGCAGCGCGGTGGGTTGTTCTTGAAATTCCATTTCTACTGGTTCAGTTTGCTCCCTATGTCACTCTTCTCGCAGCTTTGACGACTGTTCTCCAGCTGCGCAAAGGTCGAGAATGGTTGCCCGTTGTTGTGGCTGGGCGGTCAACACTGCGCGCTCTTGCGGGAGTTTTTGGGGGTGCGGCGTTAGTCGCTGTAGGAACCGTTGGCGTACGTGAGGTGGTTTTGCCGCGACTGCTACCTGAACGAGCAGCCGTTGAACACAAGATTTTTGAGAACAAAGATTGGGTTATGAAAAACATTTGGGCTAGAGGTGAAAAAGGGGCGCTTCTTCAGGCCAAGGCTTTTTATCCCCGCTTTTCTCCGCCTGAATTGAGAGGTGTGCGAATACTTCATCGGTCTTCAAGTGGTGAAGATGTTGATTTCCAGACTCCTTTGGCGCATTGGATAGGAAATAAATGGGTGTTTTCTGATGCAAACTCTGAGATGAAGAAGAGTCCTGTTACGCCTCTTGCGCTTCACGACATTCCTTTCAATGCAGGGTTTTCGCCTCGCGACCTCACCCGTTCTTTTCTTGCTCAATCCAGCTCCTTAGATCTTTCTATGAAAGATTTGCGCCTGCTTTTGGAGAGGGACTCTGGTCACCGGCTGGCGAGAACGCTTATTTGGGTGAACAGTTTGGCTCCACTCGCGCACTGGGTCTTGCTGCTTTTAGGTTTGCCGTTTGTCTTGAGGTTTGAGCGTGGCAGCCCGCTTCAGGGCCTTCCCCTTGGGCTCCTTTTTTGTGCGCTTTTCTTTGTCGCACAGTTTCTGTTTCAGGATTTAGGTGCTCGAGGAGTTTTAGAGCCTTGGCTCGCGGCGGTTTGTCCTTTGCTCTTTTTCGGGAGTATCGGTTTTTTCGCGATGGACCGAATGCCGACTTGATCAGTCGGTTGGGAGGAAAGCAAGGCGTGGCGGCGTCAGAATGGTGCCGTGGTGAGGCTTCTCATAATCCTTTGCTTGCTAGCCGGGTGTTCATCAGCTCCCTTTGCCCAGGGGGATGAGCATTTTCGGCTGGGCGAGTATCCACAGGCGATTTCAGCTTGGAGTGCCGCTCGCAATGTGTCAGACGACCCCGTTCAAGTTGAGGAGAGAATCGCGAAAGCCCGCTTTATGGCTTTAGTTGTTCGATGCAGAGAGGAAGTGCGCACATGGAGAACAGATAACGCTCAAGTGCTTCTGCGGGCGTTAAGTGAAAAGTATTCTGACCACCCTTTAGTGGAGGATTTGCACTCAAGGACTGCTCGTAAAATTGCGGCGGAGTTTTTTAAAGAAGGGACTGACAGGTTAGAGGCTGACGCCCCACAGCTTGCGATTGAATATTTTGTGAAGGCGCTTGCTTGGGTTGAATATCATCCCGGTGCTGCTGCTGGTTTGGCTAAAGCCTCCGCTCAAGTTCTTCACCGGGAAGCACTGGGAGAAGAGCTTCACTTCGAGGGTTTGGGAGAGCTTCGCTTGGGAAATAATGTAAGAGCGAAGGCAGCTTTTGCCCATGCGACGGCAATTTTGGGAGACGAGAGTCGATCCGCAATCCTGCTTGCCGAACTCTCGGAAGATATAGGGCGCGAAAAAATTCGTACTGGAAAGATATGGATGGAGAGAGGATTGTTTGGCCCCGCTTGGGTTGTTTTGCGGGAGGGTTTTCGGATGATCCCGGAGGATGAAGAGATTCAAGCTCTTTTGTCCTGGCTTGCTGGCGAATTGCATGCCCAGCGAGAAATACAAGTAGCTGATATG
>DNPI01000202.1 GCA_003501525.1 Planctomycetota bacterium | reverse complement strand
CGGTGCAGCCGCAACTCTCACGCTCTCATAGCCCCTGTCCTCTAGATCCCTCACGTAGGCAGCCTTCGCCCCCACATCGCTTCGAACCCGCGCAGCTCCTCCCGCTTGCCCATTACCACAATAACACACCGAGTAAATATAAATAATAATTTACATTTTATTGTTTTTTTTAATACTATTATCCTTATCACGTCAACGCTGCAAACCCTTAAAAAACTAGGCCTTACGAGTGCCGAGGCCAAGTCTTACGACTTCCTGGTCAAAAGGGGGCCTCAAAGAGTTTACCCGCTGGCTCAGGGGATTGGCACGGCACCAGCGAACATTTACCAGGCCCTCGCCTCTCTATTGGACATGGGGGGCGTTGTTTTGCTCCCCGGCCGCCCAAAAGTCTTCCGCGCGCAGCCCCCGGCAAGCTGGCTGCCCCTTCTCGCCGCTGAAATCGCTGAATCCGCAGACAAAGCCGCGACTGACCTCGAGAGGCGTCGGGCCCCAGCAAAAGAAGAGGTAAACGAGATAAGGGGCAAAGCCAAGCTTTACCGCCTAATTCGCCATTCCCTCCAAAACGCCGACCGAAAAGTCATTTTGTCAGCAAATCCGGAGGAAATAGATCACTTTTCCGACCTTCTGGACTCCGCGGGCCGACGGGGAGCGGAAATCGTGCTGTTTTCTGAAGGCGGGCCTCTCAGCTTCTCCCCGCCGCCAGGCTGGCTTGCGACCTGGACGGACAAAAAATCCGATGAAAACCTCTGGGTTGTAGACGACAGCTGGGCGATGCGCACAACCGGATCAAACCACACCGAAAGGGGGCGCCAGATTGTTGACCCCGTCTTCGCTCGCGCTCTCGGGCAAGGGCTACTAGGCCGAATGGCCTGGGTTACTGAGTGTGACCCCGAATCACCTGAAGGGCGCCGAATCCAGAGATTGATGGGGGCCGACGAATGAACTCGGCGACCTCTCCCCGAGCAGTACTCCGGGTTGCATGGCCCATCGGGGTGTCAATGGTCTCGTTCACCTTAAAGGGCGTCATTGACATGCTCATGGTGGGGAGGCTCGGCCCAATGGCTCTTGCGGGAGTTGGCTTTGCGAGCGTAGCCGCTTGGATTGCAATCACATTCCCCTGGGGAATGCTCCGGGGACAACGGCCCCTAATAAGCCAGTACGACGGGGCAGGGGACTCAAATGCGACCTTTTCCTTTGGTGCTCACGGCTTTTATCTCGCTGTCCTCTGGGGATTGCTCCTCTTTGCCCTTTCATGGGTCGGGCAAAGATTCCTAGAGGACATAGCCGCAACCACAGCACTAGCCCCTGAATCGGGCGCTATCGCCGGCGAATACCTCAAGTGGCGACTCATATTTGCGCTTCCTACCATTTTGGCTTTTGCCGTCGCGGAATATCAGCGCTCACTTGGCCGAACCCGGATTCCGATGGGCGTTGACCTCATCACGCACCCGCTTAACGTTCTCTTCAACTGGGTATTCATCTTCGGAAATCTCGGGTTCACCCCAATGGGGGCCAAGGGGGCAGCAATTGGCACCGGCCTTGCAGAAATCATCGCCCTGTTTATTCTTCTCTGGCGCGTCACCCCAAAAGATTCAATCCCGTGGAAAGGCCTAGCTTTCCGCTGGCACCGACTCAAAGAAGTTCTTGTGGTCGGGACCACCGGTGGGGTTCAATTCGTACTCGAAAACCTCTCGTTTGCCGTAATTTCCTACATGGTCGCCTTCCTGGGGACTATGTCCGTCGCAGTAAACCAGGCGGCAATTTCCCTTATCCACCTCTCGCTCTTACCCGCAGTCGCCATTGGAGACGGGGCGTCAGTGCTGATTGGGAAATTCATCGGAGAAAAACGATGGGACGACGCAGCCCAAACAGTAAAAAGCATGTTCGTGCTTTTAATACCCTTCATGGCCGCGATGGGGCTTATTTACCTATTCGCTGGACGCTGGCTAGTCAGCCTCTACATCAATGAGCCTGACCCCGCGCGACTAGCAGAGGCCTTAACCCTCGGCGCAGCCGTTATGACCGCAATCGCCATATTCCAGCTAGGCGATGCTCTCCAGGTCGGCTATAGGTTCGCGCTAAGAGCTGCGGGAGACCATCACTTCGTCATGTGGGGAGGGATTTTGGTTGCCTGGCTTCTTAGCGCACCCGTTTGCTGGGCTGTGATATTTACCTTTGGCGGGAACCTGACTCATGTTTGGTACGCCTGGGCAGCAGAGTCGTGGGTCGGTGGTTTTATTTTCGCGTGGCGCTGGAGAGGTGGCGCATGGCAAAACAAGCGGCTCGTCAAAGAAGGGGCACCAGGAGTACCAATCCCAGGTGGGGAAAGCAACTAACCTCGACCTTGCAGGTGCTCTAAGACCTCGCCATCTTCAGGGAATCGCCCTGTGACGTCTTTGGAGAAAACTAGCTCCCCGTCGACCACCACATCAAAAATCCCGCCGCCGCCAGCAACGATTTCAGATTCAACCCCTAAGCCTTCTTGAAGTTCGACGGCCAAACTGGACGCCCTCGGCAAAA
>DNPI01000087.1 GCA_003501525.1 Planctomycetota bacterium | reverse complement strand
GAAGAAAATAGAGGCGATAGAAGGTCGGTTTGCCCACTACGTTGAAGTAGGCATCGTCAGCTTCAATGGCTTTTTGGTTAGCTTTTACCGCTTCTGCGTAACGCCCGACATTGACGAAGATATGTGAAGGCATGTGCACTAAGTGCCCACTACCGGGGACTAAAGATTCTAATTTCCTTGCGGAGGGCAATGCACTTTCAGGAGTGGCCGAGGCTTCCATCGCATGGATGTAAAAATGATTTGCTCCTGGATGGTTGGGATGAGCATCAAGGACCTCCTCTAAGACAGACACTATCTCCTTTGTTCGTCCTAAAGGTTCTCCTTCCGTGGTCCAGTAATCCCACGCCTGAAGATTCATCAGCGATTCAGCAAAAAGAGCTCCCACATCGGGGTCGTTGGGGAAGCGCTCCCAGGCCGCTTCCATTGATGCGGCATAAGCTTCATCCAGCGGCTTCCTATCTTCAGGTATCGGGAAAACGGCTCTCTTTGCAATTGCATGTGCAAGTGCTTGTTCAACAGGTGATTCTGAGTACGAACTTTGGATAACCGCTTCTCGAGCAGCGGCTGCAGCATCTGCCGCTTCCTGCTCGGAAACGTTAGCGTTGTTGACATCCACTCCGTACCCATAGGCAATGCCCCACCAAGCCATGACGCAGCTTGAATCCTCTTGGGCAGCTTTTCCGAAAGCCCATACTCCCGCGTCATGACTGAACCCGTAGACCAGCTGCAATCCTTGATTAAACCAATGCTGCGCTTCTGGAGCAGCGGTAGTGACTGTGCGGGTATATCCGTCATAGCCGTCGAGAGTTAGGGCTTGCTCACTGAGTCGTTGTGTTAACTCACCAGCAGTAGGCGGCGATGTCTTGCTTGGTGGAATAGATGCGCAGCCCATAGCGAGAGCCAACGACATTGCCATAATGGACGGATGTCTGAGCGCACAGGTGTTGTTTTGATTGGTTATCAAGCTGATTATTTCTCTCCTTCGGGAATTTTACATGCGGTCGTTAAGGAATCTCTCGAAAAGAACCATGTCCTTAAAAAAACGTGTCAAGTTTTAGATGAATTAGTCTCATCATCCGCCTTGATTGTTTCCACACCGATTGTTTTTTCTGATGATTATCGGGAATTGAATAAGCCTGTAGGCATTCTCCGAACAATCCGTGAAGTGGGCGCTTTCAAGGAGGGCTCTCCTGGAGCGGAAGTAATCCCTGCCATAAAGGAGTACGGGACTCAAATCCAAGAAATCCCTGGGAAGTGCAGTCTTAATGCTTTTCATGAAACTAGTTTGGATGCGATTTTGCAAGCAAAGGGTATTGAAGAAATAGTTCTTATGGGTGTGGTGACTTCCGTATGTATTGATTCGACGGCAAGATCTGCGATTGATCGAGGTTTTAGAGTTACAGTTCTCAGCGATTGCACAGCTAGTCGCAGCCCGTTTGAGCACGACTTCTTTTGCGAAGAAATTTTTCCGCTCTTTGCGGAGGTTCGGACAGCGGAGGGATTTTTAGAGAGTTTCTCTGCAGGGGCTCTCTAGGCTCCTGAAAATTTCGCCAGCCAGTTACGAAAAAATGAGCCCCCCGCTTTTGTTGGTGACTCACATTGCGGTATTTCGAGCGAGGCGAGAATCCCCTTAACGGTGGGGTTCGAATTTGGTGATTCCACTAGAAATTTTCGACACATCTCGTCGAGAGGGGGAGGGCATTCTGGACGAATCAGAGAGGGGGGCACAAAATTTTTCTCATCGGGCGATCGGAAGGTAATTGTTTGATATATGACCCTGACGAGACTTCTTAAGTCTTCTGCGAACGATTTTGAATCTCCTTCCGTTGCGCGTTCTCCAAAGGCAATGATTTTTGGTTCTTCTCCAGGTCGGAGGATTAGCTGTTCAACTGTAAAGTCCCCATGTGTGACTCCTTGGGAGTGAGCATATGCGAGGCCCTCAGTGGCTCTTTTGAGCAGCCAGAACACCAAAGAAAAATAATCTTCAGGAAGGCTGGGTAATTTATGAGCGCTATCTAGGAAAGCGGCGAGGGGTTGAGCATGGGGGACATGCTCTTGGGATATCCAAATCCACCCATCGTCTTCCCCGCAGCCATAGACCTCTGCGATGTTGCGGTGATGCAGGCGCGAAGCGACACGGGCTTTTTCTAGAAAGTTATTTGCTTGTTTGCTGGCTTTGTCGCGGTGGAGAATTTTTAGGATTACCGGTCTTTTGAGATCTTTTTGTGTTGCTTCCCAGAGAGTGGTTTCTTCGCCAAGTGCCAGCAATCGATTTAGTTGAAAGCAGCCCACTTCGTCTCCAGGTAATGGGATGTTCCCCGATTCTCGGATTTCAGGCTTGACGAACTGTTCTCGCTCTTCCATTAGGAAAACGACAGCTTCTTCAAGTTTCGCTCTTTGGATAGCAGCTTGAATACGAGGAGCAGCAATCCTTGAAAGTCTTTCGAGCAATTGGCGGTCTCGCTTGCTGTAGTTGTTTTTCTTATGAGATTCCGTGTCGAAAACACCGATAACACGCTTTTCGAAGATGACTGGGACGGCTAGCTCAGATGCGCCTTCGTATTGGTCCGGTATATATCCAGGAAATGTGGCAATATCGTTTATTAATTGGGATTTCCCAGTTCCTGCGGCTGTTCCTACGATTCCTGCCCCAACGGGGATTTCAATTGGCTTAAAGATTTCTCTATCTTCTTCTTTAATGCCGAAAGCGGACTTTTGGATTAATTTTTCTCCGTCTCTGAGATATAGCACTAAGTCGTCGACACCCAGGATTGAAGCGATTGTGTCGGCCATGACCCAGTGAAGAGTGTCGATGTCTGAAGCAGAGCCGATAATCTCGGCAAACTCGTTGACGGCAAGGAGCTCGTCACGGAGCACTTCGCAAGAGGGGCAGGATGAGAGGCCGAGGTCCTCAGACATCCTTTCAGGATAATGTCAGGCTCGCACTGTAGTTCCTTTCGATGCGAATAAGTGAATGTTGAGTGTCTCCGTCTGCAGCACAAGGACTAGGATAAACCCGTGCGCGTGGCCTTATCCGCCCTACTCGTCGTGCTCGCCGTTTTACAGCGAGTTGAGGAGCCCGTCGATTTTCTCCGTGATGTCCGCCCTATTTTGGCTGAAAATTGTTTTGTTTGTCATGGTCCGGATGACCGTAAAGGAGGGCTGCGACTTGATACGAAGGCAGGGGTTCTGAAGGATTTAGGAGGTTATGCCGCTGTAGTTCCTGGGGACCTGGAAGAGAGCGAAATGTGGTGGCGCATTGCCAAGGCCGGAACTGCAGATCGAATGCCGCCCCATGACAGCGGTAAATCTTTGTCGACGGAAGAGGTGGCTGTCCTTCGGCAATGGATTGAATCGGGGGCCGAGTGGCAAGAGCACTGGGGCTTTGCACCTCTCAGGGATTTTGGGGCCCCAGAAGTAAGAAATTTTCGCTGGGCTCAGGATGTCATGGACGCCTATTTTTTAGGGGAATTGGAAGCCGGCGGAGCTTCACTTCCTTCTGATGCTTCGGATTCAGTTTGGTTGCGTAGAGTCTTTTTCGATGTGATTGGACTTCCGCCGACTCTGCAGGAGAGGGCAGAATTTTTTGCGCAACCTGTAGAACATCGTCGCGCATGGCAGGTGGATTCTTTGCTGGATTCTCCCCATTTCGGAGAAAGATGGGCGCGGCATTGGCTTGATTTGGTTCGGTATTCAGGGACCTGGGGGCATGAATTTGATATCGAAATTCCTAATGCTTGGGAATATCGCGATTGGGTAGTTCGTGGATTCAATGCAGACGTTTCTTGGAAACGATTGGTGGAGGAGCAGGTGGCAGGGGACATTCTTGACCCACCGCGGCTCAATATTGAGGAAGGGTGGAATGAAAGCATTCTGGGAACGGGGTTTTGGCTCTTAGGAGAGGAGGTGCATGCGCCGGTTGATTTAGAAAAAGATCTCGCGGACAGAACGGCGAACAAATTAGATGTAATGGGAAAATCGATTCTTGGAATGACTTTGGCGTGCGCGCGCTGTCATGACCACAAATTCGACCCAGTTTCTTCGCGGGACTATTACGCCCTTTCGGGATTGGTTCAAAGTGCCTCATCCCGTCAAGTTCGCTTCCAATCGCTAGAGAAAAACAAAGATATTCGCAGAGCTCTAGATGTATTGAAAACGGAGCAGGGTGGCCTGGCTCGAGCAGAGGCATTGGAGAGACTTCGAAAATCGAGGCAAGACATTGGAGGCTCTGAAGAAGAGCACGTGGAGGATCCTCGCGACATCGCTCTTTCTGAAATGTCTTTGATGTGGGCTGCCGGCCGGGATGCTTGGTGGCCGGATGGTGGTAGCTATTTCTTAGGGAAGGTAGGTGAAGCACTGTTTACAACAGATGCTGCTTGGCCTGTTCACCATTTTCTTCCGGTGGATGCGGTGGTGCATGATCCCGATTGGCAAGGCTTGCGTCCCGCTACGAAGAGCCGAGCAGTTTCTATTACGAATTTAAATTGGGGCAGTGAAGGGCGGACATTTCGAACTCCGACTGTCGTGCTTGATGGTGAGCCTCTCTGGTACTTGGTTAGAGGCAAAGGAGCCGCTTTCGCTCCCGTGGAACATCATCGGCTTGTACGGGGGCCGCTACATCTGAATACGTTTCATCTCTTCGATACCCAAGGGAAGTGGGAATGGGTTCAGCACCCTAGTTTGCAGGACTATGAGGGTATGAGGGCACACTTCGAATTCTGTCCGCGAGGAGAGGGAGAGTGGATTGGAGTAGCTGCTATTGCCAAGGGAGAGAAGCCGCCTTTTCCGGCACCCTCCCAAGGGCCGTTTAATCAACTGTTAAACACCCCCCGAGCTTTAGAGGAACCATCCAGCCGAGCCCTAGACTTTCATGGGAAACGTAAAGACCTTTTGGACGACAGAGTCTTGGAATCCAGATTGGCTCCCGCGCTTTTGGATGGTAATGGTGTGGATCAACCTTTTCTCGTGAGGGGACAACCTTCGGCAAAGGAAGACCCCGTACCTCGCGCTTTCTTGAAGAGGTTTGCTGGTGGAGGAGAGGCGACTCCTTCCGAGCTTCCGAATGGGCATCCCACCAGCGGGAGGCTGCACTTGGCGGAAGCCCTTTTTCGAGATTCCGAGGCTTTAATAGCTCGTGTATTCGTGAACCGCGTCTGGCACCATCTGTTTGGAGCAGGAATCGTGAAAACCACGGACAATTTTGGGACTTTAGGTTCATTCCCCTCCAATCCGAATCTTTTAGATCATCTTGCTTTGGGTTTCATCGAGAGTGGCTGGTCACTTAAGAGCTTGATTCGCCGTATTGCTCTTTCGCGTACTTATGGGCTGGAGAGGGGGCCGCGACGCTTGGATGCTGAAGCTATTCGAGATTCGATCCTTACGGTATCTGGAGGACTTGATAGAGCTGTGGGAGGGCCACCTGTCAAAGTTCATTTGACCGATTTCATGGTAGGGCGAGGGCGTCCGAGCGCGAATGGCCCTTTAGACGGAGCAGGTCGTCGCTCCCTTTATTTGGAAGTTAGACGTAACTTTCTAATCCCATTCCTCTTGGTTTGGGATTTTCCTCAGCCAAGCACTTCGATGGGTCGTCGATCTGTTTCTAACATCCCTGCTCAGGCCTTAGCTTTGATGAATGACCCTTTCGTTATTCAACAAGCTAATCTTTGGTCAGGCAGAATTCTTGAAACTTACCCTGATGACGCAGCCAGGATTGAAGCAGTTTGGTTGGAAGCCTATGGCCGCCGACCTGCTGCGGACGAGTTGGACTTTTGTTTCGATTTCCTCGCTGAACCCGCAAACGGTGGTTGGCAGGGGCTTTGCCATGCCCTCTACAATGTGAAGGAATTTGTCTATGTTCCCTGAACGAACTTTTTGCAACCCTTTAAGCCGTCGGGAAATGCTGCTGCGCACGGCCTGCGGTTTCGGCGCTTTTGCATTCCGAGGCCTCAATCCGGGGAATATGCAAGGACGAGAAACGCTGTCGTCTCCGCCGGGCTTGGCGAAACGCGTTTTGTTCCTCTATATGGATGGGGGTGTTTCCCAAGTGGATTCTTTTGACCCTAAGCCCAAACTTGATGCAGAACATGGACAGCCTATTCCTTTGGAGGTTCCAAGAACGCAATTTGACGATGTCGGGACGCTTTTGAAGTCTCCTTGGGCTTTCCGACCAGGAGGGGAATCAGGGATCCCTGTCAGCGATTTGTTCCCAAATATTCGAGATCGGGTGGATGACCTTGCTGTGATTCGCTCAATGACATCTCAATTCCCGGAACATACTTTTGCTAATTATTTTCTTCACACTGGAACGGGTTTTCAAGGTCGTCCTAGCATGGGCGCTTGGTGGTCCTATGGCTTAGGAACTGAAAATCAAAACCTCCCCGGATATATCGTCCTTGATGGAGGTTTAATCCCACCGGGTGGCTTGGATTGTTTCGGTTCCGGTTTTCTGCCGGCAGAGAACCAAGCGACTGTGCTTCAGTCGAGCGGCTCCCTTATCCCTAACATCCAACCATTGGATTCGGAGGATATCCAGAATAGGAAATTGGATCTTGTTCGTTCTCTGGATGGGGTGGGAATGGTGTCAGGCCCTCGCGTGGAGGCTTCCATTGCTAATCAGGAAAAAGCGTTCCGTATGCAGGCAGCCTTGCCACAGGTCGCAGATATCTCAGGAGAGAGCGATACGGTGAAAAAGATGTATGGCCTCGAATCTGATTTCGAGCCAGAACGAATTTACGGAACCCAATGTTTACTGGCGAGGAGGCTACTCGAGCAAGGGGTTCGCTTTGTCCAGCTAACTTGTCCAGCTATAGGTGCACTCGATAGGTGGGATCAGCACACAGACTTGAAAGATGGCCACGCAAAGAATGCGCGCGCCGTGGATCGACCAATTGCGGCTTTACTGGATGATTTGAAGGGAACGGGACTTTGGGAAGATACTCTTGTTGTCTGGACTGGAGAGTTCGGAAGGACTCCGATGGCTCAAGGAAGCGATGGTCGAGACCACAACCCGCACGGCTTCTCAATGTGGATGGCAGGTGCGGGAGTTAAGAAGGGTGTGGTTGTCGGTGAGACTGACGAGTACGGATATTTTGTTGTCGATAAGCCGTTCGAAATCCATGACCTTCACGCGACCATGTTGCATCTTATGGGTGTGGACCACAAGCGACTTACCTACCGTTTCGATAGTCGTGACATGCGCCTGACGGATGTTCATGGTCATGTCATCAAAGAAGTTTTAGAAAGTTGATCCCCGTCCTCACTCTTTTCCTTATCCCTGGATTACCTCAATCCATTGTCGCGGAATCCCCATCTCGGGTTGATGTCCTTTTTTTAGGAGACAGAGGTCATCATCGTCCAGCTGATCGTTTGGCTTCTGTGTGGGGGGCTTTTGCGCGTGAGGGAGTAGCGATTGAGTGGGAAGAAGACTTAGCCTCAGTAACGTCAGCGAGATTGGCAGATTTTGATTGCCTCATGGTTTATGCAAATCAGCCGAACCATGCCAAAGCACCGACTGTATTTATGGATGCGGTTTTGGAATTTGTTCAATCCGGGGGAGGGCTAGTTGCCGTGCACTGTGCCTCTGGCTGTTTTGGTGAATCAGATGAATGGCTTGAGCTTATTGGGGCAAGGTTTCTGAGCCACGAGGCCGAAATCTTTAGCCAGCAGATTGCTGAGCCTACACATCCGGTTATGGATGGCTGGAAAGGTTTCGAAAGCTGGGATGAAACCTATGTCCAAAAACACCACGATGAGAATCGAACAATTTTGACTTTTCGTGGCGAAGAGCCTTGGACTTGGATTCGCTCCGAGGGTCGTGGAAAAGTGTTCTATACCGCTTCTGGCCATGACGAGCGCACTTGGGAGCAACCGGGTTTCTTTGATTTGCTTTTGCGGGGGATTGATTGGGTGGTTGGGCCAGAAACCGCAGCCAAGCGGGAAGCGTTTCCACTCCCTCCGCTACCGGGGACGGTCGAAGACATGGTGCCGAACTATGAAGGTTTGGATGAGCGGCCGCTGTTTCAGCGTCCGTCTACTCATCAGGAAGCTCAAGATCGATTGCAGCCACCAGCTGGATTTGCAGCCCGCTTGTTTGCCGCTGAACCTATGGTGGTTAATCCCATCGCGATGACTTGGGATGAAAAGGGGCGTTTATGGGTTTTGGAATCTCCTGATTATCCAAACGAGGTAAATGAGAAGGGAGAAGGTAATGACCGCATCACGATTCTCGAGGACAAAGATGGAGATGGCAGGGCTGACACCAGATTAGTTTTTGCAGATGGTCTTAATCTGCCGACAGGTTTGCTGAAAGTGGAAGGCGGCGTTTGGGTTGTTCAAGCCCCTGATCTAGTTTTTTTCCGTGACGAGAATGGTGATGACCGCGTGGATTCCCGTGAAGTCCTTCTGTCTGGTTTTGGTCGTTTTGATACTCATGCGGGTCCTTCTAGCTTGGAATGGGGCCCGGACAATTCTCTTTGGGGAGCAGTTGGTTATTCGAGTTTTCGGCGTAGTGATGGCTCTTCTTTTGGGAGCGGCCTTTGGCGTTGGACTGCGGGGAATGAACCGACATTTCTCGCGCAATTTACGAATAACACTTGGGGCCTTGGCTTGAGAACGGATGGAGAAATTTTTGGCTCAACTGCGAACGGGGAGCCCTCGTTTTTTATGGGCGTCCCATTCGATTTGTTAAAAACAACAAAGGCTAATTCCCCAGGTGCAGCACCTGTCCTGGACCAGAAGTCAATTCATCCTGCTCTAACGCATATCCGACAGGGAGATTACTTGGGCCGCTGGACTGCTGCGGCAGGACATCAATTCTCTACCGGGCCCAATCTCCCAGCCGAATGGGGGGAACGAATGGCCTTTGTCTGTGAGCCGACCGGGCATCTTGTCGGTCGGCTTGAAACCTACCCTTCTGGATCTGGGTATCGGACTCGCGATGCATTTAACTTTGTGACATCTACGGATGAGTGGTTTTGTCCTGTTCAGGCTGGGGTGGGTCCAGATGGGGCAGTTTGGATTGCGGATTTTGCTCAATTCATCATTCTTCACAACCTTCCAGGAAATCCTGAACGAGGGTTGCCCCGTATCGAATATGGAGATGGAAATGCCCACCTGAATCCGAATCGGGATAAAACACATGGTCGCATCTGGCGAATTGTGAAGACTGATGCCGATTACCCTTCTCCCAATCTTGCTAACGCTTCTGTCTCATTGCTGATAGAGGCTTTAGAACACCCGAATCGATTTTGGCGAGTTCAGGCTCGGCGTATTCTTGTTCAACGAAGAGAGGAAAGTGCGATTCCTGCTCTAAGAGAACTTGTTCTACAAGGGAGTCCTTTGTCCGCTGCTGCTGCGGTGCGTACTCTCGCGGGGTTGAATGCATTTGGGGAGCAGGCCAAAGAGATTTTTGCTCGCCCCGAGCCGGTAGTTGTTAAAGCGGCTCTGCAATCTTTGCCTGCAACTCCTCTTTCTTCTCAGGCATTGTCAGCCTCTGGAACTTTTGACCACGTTGATCCTTCTATTC
>DNPI01000102.1:1756-14168 GCA_003501525.1 Planctomycetota bacterium | reverse complement strand
GTTTGTTGAAGCATAATTTCTGAAACCCATGTCGCATAAGGGTTTCTCATTTGGCGCCAGGGAAGGTCTCGTGCCTGGAGCTGAAACCAATCAAGGATGCTGATTGCTTCTTCCGAATATTGCCCCTGAGCTACCATCCCCTTCAAGGATACGACAGCGAGGGCAATCGTTTATCCTCACGAGTAATGAGAACACGTGCATCCGCCATTCTGGCTGTAGGGCTAGCAACACTCTTTCTGGCTGGGTTGGCCGATTCAATCGGTCAAGCTCTTGGTGGAGGATTTGCCCAGGGTGTTATTGGATGGCTCGTCATATTAGGCGGGATATCAAAAACAAGCACTCGAACGGCGGGACACCCTGCCGCCGCTTGGCGACCACTGCTGCTGCTCGCAGGTCTTGCCATTGTTTTGCCTTACCTTTGCCCATGGATTGCAGATTTCCTTGCTGGGCCGTTGGTTTCCTGGACAACAGTTGGATCCTTTTTACTGTTCCGCCTTCTCCTCACTCCCCCTCTCTCGCAACTCGGAGAGATTTTGGCGCAAAAAATCGAGGCCAAATCACTATGGCTTTGGTGGATCGGAGGCGTCCTTGGCTTAGCCATAGCCCACAGATTCGGTATCGGACCAACTCGATTTCTCCTCCTAACCGGCTTGCTAGCCCTTTTCCTAGCACAGAAGGGGACTGCAGAAAAATCGCCCACGGAAGGCAACTCCGGCGCCGAAGGTTTTCTAATCCCTTTCGCAGGGTTCCTTGCTTATTTCTGGCTACAGCCATGGCTAGGACTTTTCGATCCTGGTGGTAGCCCACAAGAATTCAGAAGAATTCTCACATGGGGATTTTTGGTCTTGCTAGGAATGAGCACCCTTGGCTCTTCGCGGAATCCACTGATGGCAGGTTTGTACTGCTCGATCCTGGCCGCCTCAATCGGACTTGCTGCGAAAAGCGCGGGAATCCCACAAGAAGTTTCGACTTCGACTGCTTGGCTTAAATTCCTGGGTATATCAGCAGCACCCGACATGGTCGGGCACTCCCTCTATGTCCCGTGGGGTGTTCTTTTAGTTGCCGGTTTACCTGCCATTGCTTTTGGCGCAGCATGGGGTGCACATCGAGGAATGGACTTCAGCATCCAAGACAGGAGGCTTGCTCTGCTCGCCGCAGGAAGCGCCCTCTTCATTGCCCATGCCTTGCCTAGGGTTGGAATGCTAACCGTGATCGCCGCTGCTGCGGCTGGGTGCATTTCGATATTTAGATATGGAACAATGCGATACTCGTTAGCACAAGGATGGAAAAGAATCGTCCTAACATGTTGGCCCGTTTTCGCCATACCTCTAGTTTTAGTTTTGATGGCGCCTCTTCCCAAATTCCCGGAAGGCTTTGCGCGACCGCAAGGGGTCTTTAAGTTCAAGGTTTTCCCGCAAAGCAACGGCGACACTACCGAAATCACTGACCAAGGATCGGTAATTAGGGTTTTAGAGCGAGACTCCGCAAAAGAACTGGGCAAGCGATTCCTCGCACAAGGCAATTTCCTCTTGACGCCTGATTCACGTGGGGAAGCCGAGCAACGCTATGACGCTCTTTTTGCTTTAGGACTACAAGGATTGCCGAGAAAGGTCCTCCTTGTCGGAGCGCCTCACGCCGGGACCTTTGAAGAATTAAAGCTGTCAGGTGTCCAAGAAATCCATCTCGCGTGTGACCCAAAAAGTTTGTGGGATACGTCAAAGCACCTCCCGGAATGGGCCAATCTATCGCCCGACGCGATCGCAACAACAATCCCTGAAAGCGAAGGTCAATTCGATTTAATTCTCCTTCGAGACAGAACACCGTGGCAACGCAATGCGAACCTTCTGCGGCCCCACATATTCGCAACAGCAAAAAGGAAGCTCGCCAGAGATGGCGCGTTTGCCATTCTTCTCAATCCAACAACTACCGGACAAGGAGCTGTTGGAGGCATTCAACGATGGATGAAGGAACACTTCCCGCACCATGGGGTTTGGATCCTCCCAAGAAATCTGCGTACTCCAGCAATTCTCATTGCTGGGGGATTTCTGCCACTGGGCGAGAATCTAGCTCCCCGCATAAAAGCCGGATTGGTTTCTAGAGGATTGCCTGTGGGAGATAGCAACGATATCGGACTGATGAGAATAAAAAGCTTTGATTGCCAATCAGGAAGGCTGAGGGCACCAATGCATGCTCCCTTTGCCCGACTCCCCGCTTTACTGAAAACATGGCCTAGCGAGAAAGAGGGTGCTGCCTCGCTCTATCGGGCGGCAAAAGTTTTAGATGCAATGAAACAAGATTGCAGCGCTCCGGAAGAGTGGCTCGATTTTCACATTGCTCAACTCGAATCTCAGGTTTGGAATGCGCAGGACCTCTTCTTTGCAGAAGACTACGCTCAAATAGAAATCAGTGAAGATGCGTTGCAATCGATGCTGAGCCTTGGGCGACGATCGCCAGATTCGTCATTGCTTCGCGCACTCGGTGGCGAGATTGCCTCTATCCTCGGGCCACAACGAGAAATTGAATGGATTCAAACCTACCTTCTTCCGCTTGCAGAAGATCTCGGTTGGCGTAGCCTAAAAATATTGCTCGCCCTCGGAAAAGCAGACCTGGAATTGCTCGAGCCAGAGAAAGCTCTAGCTTGGGCAAACGAGGCATTAGTTCTAGCGCCAGCCAACCAAGAGGCGCTAGGGCTGAAAGAACAAGCCAAAAACGCCCTGCAAGACCTCTAAAAGCAAGCATAACTGATGAATCTCGACTGATTTTTATTAGGCTTCTAACGTTGTTGCTTTTGGTCTCTGCTAAATTGGGGCTGGCTGGGTCTCGCGCCTCCCCGCGCTTGAACCCCTCCCAAGTCCTCTTTCCCCTAAATATCTCAAAAACGAATGCGCCCATCCCTAACTATTGCACTCGGATTTCTTGTTGCTGCACCTCTAGCCGCTCAAGATCCCCTTCCCGTTACACAGCTCGATACCGGGCTTGGCATATCTAAATACCCATCCGTAGCTACCGATGGCAGCATTGTTGCTGCTGTCTGGCTCGAAGATGGGACCAACAATCTCTACTGCGCAGCAAGCTCCGATGGTGGAAACACTTGGGGTGCCGCTGTCCAAATGGACGATGGGACAGGATCGTCTAAATGGATTTATGACTACAACCTCGCTGTTGCAGGTGGGTCCATCTATTTCGCTTGGCGAGATCAAAGAAATGGTTCCGTTGAGGACACCTACTTCACAGCATCACATGATGCTGGCGCTTCATGGAGTGCTGATTTACGACTTGACGATGGAGACGCGCCGGGAGGAACCGATGTTGACAGCGTCAAAATTGCTGCGGCCGGCAGCGATGTACATGTAATTCAACGTGTAAATGCTTCTTCCGGTGAAAGTTTGTTCTACTTAGGCTCCAGCGACCGCGGAGCAACTTGGGGTTCTTTGACCCAAGTAGACAACGGCGGCGGTGACATCGATTACGAAGCTGTCGCCGCATCAGGAGCAGGCGTGCATATCGCATGGTGCGATAACCGGAACTCAAGTGATGATGATTTGTTCTACAGTCACTCCCATAACTTTGGCGCTTCTTGGATGGTCGACAATGCGCAACTTGATGGCTCCGGCCCAGGAAGTGGAGACATCGAAGGAACAGAAATACATCTATCCGTTTCCGGGAACGACGGGAATATTATGGAGGGAATTGTCTCTATTGCTTGGCAAGAAGATGAGACCCCTAACAATGCCAGTGACGAAGAAGTGCACGCCATCGTTTCCCTAGACGGTGGACATACCTTTGGACCTGACACTACCCTCCAAGGTGGCTTTGATGGTGACAACCACTTTGGGGCAGCTCACTGGAAAGTGAACGACCCCGGCTCACTACCAACATCCGTTGTAACGTGGGAAGACAACCGCTCAGGATCAGATGAAGTTTATGCTGCTGTTTCTACTGATGGCGGCGTCACTTGGTCGGAATCACAGCTCGGAACTGGGGGAACGTATCCAATCTCCCGCGCTGGGTTGAACCACATCGGTGTTGGCTATTCGGGGTTTGGATTCCCGGAGAATCCCATGATGTCGACATCCAGCGACCGAGGAGCGACCTGGGCAGAAATGGACATGGCACAAGGTCAGCAAGCCGGCGATGCGGATTACACCGAGTTTTGCTTCACGGATGAGCCTCTTGAAACTTTTGTTGGCGTATGGCTCTCTGATGACCTTGGTCAAAATCAAGCCTATGCCGGCGGCGGGTATTTCACTCCGCCGAGTGGCTTTTCACTTTCCATTTCTGGGCTAGCTGCTGGCGGTTCAGCAACAATCGCTGCCGCAGGTGCACGAAGCGGAAATACAGTAATCGCAGCCTACTCACTTGTTGGCGGAGGCCCTACTAATACCGTTGTGGGCCCAGTCGACCTGACTCCCCCAATTAAGCAGCTGCCCTCCATGACGGCTGACAGCATCGGCAATGCAAGCATCACTGTAAACGTGCCGCCTTCCGCATCAGGTGTCAGCGTTTGGATGCAAGCGGTCGATTTGGACCCCGTTAACGGGCACGTATTGTCCAATTCACTCGCTGAAGTAGTTGGCTAGAGATCTGAAAGCAAATGTTCTTTACGCGCTCTTCCTCCAGAGGGAGAGCGCGTATCCCTTTTCGATACATACCGAGTAACCCACCTACAAAGCTAAGTGGGTTAGAGTGACCCTAAACCTAATTCTCCCTACCCTTCCCCTTTGCCGTGAGCTTTCTATTTTCATTTCTACTGCTATCCCCTCAACTTCAAGCGCCCGCTGAATACTTTATGTATGGAGGCACTCCAGGGACTTCGGAGTGGGAAGTGAGGCGCACAGTAGACACCGACTTCGACGGTGCATTTCTCTCAACCGGTGAAGGCTGGAGATTCGCCTATGACGGCGCAAGTCGAATTACCTACCTAGAGAATATGCAGCACCACACCCAAAACGGCATATCCTCAATTTTCGCTGTTGCCAGTGGCGACATGATCATTCAGATGGTGGACCTTGACGGTGATGGTTTGGCCACAGGGATAGGGGAGATTATCGACTTCGTCGACACACGAACCGCACACGGCGTCAGCAACACAAGCCCCGACGACCTCGCTTTCGACCCAAACAATGGGATGCTTTATGTCTGCGATGACCTCTGGTCCAGCGGGCCACAACCTGGCTCTGGGATTAGTAGTTATATAGATCTCGACAGCAACGGAGACTGCAATGGCCCGGGAGAAATGGCCTTGATGGTGGACGGTCAAGGCAGCATTACCCTTCAAGAGCCTTCTGGCCCTGTCGACATTGGCATCACCGACTTCGAGGCCTTAATGGTTGACTCTTTGGGTGTCGTCATTGGCTTTGAGCAGCAAGACAGAGCCCTCTACGCATTCCGAGACAACAATGGAGATGGAGATGCAATGGACTCAGGAGAGTGTTGGAATTTCTTGAATTTAGTGGGAGATAAAGCCGGTTTGGAGGTCAACGCCGATGTAGCCGCTGGCACCTTGCGGAATCCAAGCTGCCCGTCCAATACGGGGACGGGACTTTATGCCAGCCTGGAATGGTTAGACGTTGACCACAACTCAGGCCCCAATGGGGAAGATGTCTACTGGATTTGTAGCACTACGTATCCAAGTACATGCTCTGGCGCTAACGGGCTTATATACCGAGGTGTCGACAACAATAACGACAACGATTTGAATGACCCTGGAGAAGTCACTCTGTTCTTCGATGGGCCTTCAAATGTGACCATGGTTTGGCCTCCAACCCTCTTTTATGGGGCTGATGCTCACGATGGCGGAATCTCTATCTTCCATAACGCTGGCCCAGCTGGTCCGTCCTATCCTCAAAATGGAGCCGCATTTCTGAAAGACTTAAATGGCGATGGAGATGCGATGGGGAACGGCGAGCAATCCGAGCCTTTTTTCTGGAGTCCAGATGGCTGTTACGCCGTATGCATGACCACCGCCCCTATAGGGGAATTTTGGTCGCCGCCGCCAGCAAGCTGGGACATTTTCGGAAGCCCAGGAACCACATCTGCAGGGAACCAACCATCCATTAATGCAACAGGCATTCCTTCCCTC
Organism: Planctomycetota bacterium; assembly: GCA_003501525.1. Classification (GTDB taxonomy): domain Bacteria; phylum Planctomycetota; class UBA1135; order UBA1135; family UBA1135; genus UBA1135. The sequence continues at coordinate 8,086 of DNPI01000102.1, read as the reverse complement.
GGCTCTCTCGTATACATAACACTCGCCAATGCAATCCCCTCCTCGCCGATTATCCTGATTGCAGGTTTCTCTGATTCGCAGTGGAATCAGTTCACCTTACCCCTCGATCTGGCTTTCGTTGGAGCTCCTGGCAATACGCTCTACGTCTCAGCCCACTATCAATTCCCTGGCGCCGCAGACGCCGCAGGAGGCGCCTCTTTCGCCCTAGGCATTCCTGGCGGATCTTCTTGGATTGACAAGGACATCTATTTCCAATGGTATTGCATCGATCCTCCAGCAAATACCCGCGGAGCAGTTCTCTCAGATGCACTGCACGGAATTATTCGATAAGAGCCTGGCTACGCCAGCGGGTTTAAAGTAGGGGGATTTGTCAGCCCTCATTCTCATTGCCTCACTTCTCCAGGGCCCTGACCTCGGAGAAATTGAGCAAACTCTGAAGGGCGCTGTCGATAGAGATGGTTTCGAAAACGGTGCTTATGCAGCCGCACGCACACTAGCCTCAATACCGGGTGAAGACGCCATGGGCATTCGACTCAGGATGTTCGACAAAAAGATGGAGACCTATAACGGTGTCTTCCTCCGTGACTGGTTCTACTCGGGGATGCAAAAGGCGACCTCCCTAAAAGAAAGCGAAATGCTCTTAAACGCTGCTGCCAGCCAAAAGAATAGCCTCTTACTCAGATTGCTCTCTGTCCGAGCATTGCGGCATTCAGAGGCCCCCATCCCATCCAAAGGCATTCTCTCTAAAAATCTCATGCTAGCCGTAGCCCCTGTTAGGCGAGAGTGGCAGGCACTGCTCGGAGAGGCTTATGCGGCCAATCGAATCCAATTCCCCGAAAAAGAAATGCGGCAGAAGGATGAGAAAATAAGAGAATCCCTGATGACGTCTGGCTCGCCGTGGCTAGGCCATGAGTTCGTCACACCTATTAGTGAAGACGAAGAAAAAGAAATAAAAGCAACGGCGCAACGAGCAAAGCTCTTCGAAGACAGGTCCGAGGCTCTCCGCATCTTAAGCTGCCATTCTCAGACCCGCCAATCCTGGCTCGAATCAGCCAAGGACGCGTTAGCGGATTCAGCTTGGGGCCCTCGAACCGCGACGCTTCAATCCGCTCAAAAAGAAAGCATCGTAGAGGCGGTCCCACTAATAATTGAAGCCTTAGAAAATCAAAGTGAAGGCGGCAGATGGCCCGGAGATTTGGCGGACGCGCTTTACACCCTTACCGGCAATCAGTTCGGATCAGATGCACAACTCTGGCGTCGTTGGTGGCAAGAAAAAGGGAAAGAATTTTTAGAACAAGATCAGCCAGCGAAAAAGAAACCTCCACCCGATGAACGATCCGCTTCAGCCAGCTTTTTCGGAATCCCCGTTGACAGCAACTCTTTGGTGATTTTGGTAGATGGATCGGGTTCCATGAAAATGGACAAGATTGGAGACCGAACCTGCGCGGAGGCCGCAACGGATGAAATCGAAGCTTTCCTGGACAAGCTCGCGCCAAGAACTCTCACTAATCTCGCTCTTATTTCGACTCAACCTTTCCCTGCTTTTAAAAAGTCAAAAAGAAACTCTCCCCAGGCCAGGAAACAGGCCTTGAGCTTCCTCCGGAAATCTCAATTTCGGGGAACTTCTGCTCTTGTTGACGCACTAATTTGGGCACAACACTTAGAAGGAGTAGACACTATTCTTCTTGTGTCAGACGGTGGCAGCAGCTCAGGCCTTCATCAGTATTCGGAGCACATGCTGGAAGCCCTAATTGCCGAATATGAACGAACTGGAGTGCGCATACACGGTATTTGCGTGGGCCCAGATAAAAGGAAAGCAGCTTTCATGGGAAAGCTAGCAGAATCTACAGGTGGTAGAGTGGTGAAGCCATCCGGCTAACACCGGCAGGCTTGTTTTGAAGCTCATCCCCCTTATTGCCGCCTGTCTTTTTCTACCCACAACCCTCTCGGGGCAAGATCTTGAAGTATGGTTTGTGGATGTAGGGCAAGGAGATTGCACGCTATTGCGCAGCCCAACAGGAGAAACTTTCCTTTTTGACGGCGGGGATACTGGCGAAGGTGCCGCCACGGTTGTTCCACTTCTCCAATCACTCGGGATAAGCCATCTCGATTGGGTATCCGCGAGTCATTACCACGCCGACCATATTGGGGGACTTGACGAAGTTTGGAACTACGGCATCCGAACAACAACTTGCCTCGACCGAGGCGATGACTCCCCGCCTGGAACTTGGGCTTTTTCCGACTACCGCAATGCCTATTCCTCCGTGCGGCAAACAATCCAACCGGGACAAGTCATCAATCTAGGAGGCGGAGTCAGCTTGACCTGCCTCTGCGTCAAAGGAGAATTAGCAGACGGCTCTAGCGTTGACATTTCTCAATCCTCACAGTGGGAAAATTCAGCAAGCATCGCATGGAAGGTTGAATTCGGGGACTTCGATATGTGGATCGGGGGGGACTTAACCGGAGGCGGCAACGGAACTGCCTATGTGGAACAACAAGTCGCGCCGCTCTGCGGCGACGTCGATGTGTATCAGGTAAACCACCATGGCTCATACACTTCTTCCTCTACCGCATTAGTAACAGCATTACAGCCTGAATTTGCAATCATCCCTTGCGGAAGCGCCAATCCTTACGGATACCCGAAGCAGGGCATTATTGACCGTCTCAATTATGCCGGTCGCGCTATTCCGGTTTGGTCCCCCACGGAAGGCACGGGCGCAAAGAGCTTTGTGGACACTAGAGGGACTATTCACCTTTCAACAGACGGAAACGCCTATACCGTCACAGCTGCAGACCAAAGAGTGTTTTCAGCCTTATGCGACGAAGCAATCAACCCAGGCGTAGGAGTCGGAGACGTAGTCACTGCTGAATTTCTAGCCGATCCACAAAGAACAACTGACTCGCTTGGAGAGTGGATAGAAATCACAGGAACTCCCAGTCAAGGCGCCGTCTGCATAGATGGACTGCAAATCTTCGACGGTAACGGCGGATATTTTTCTCTCGGTACCCCCTTCCTGCTGGAGCAAAGCGAAGAGCTTCTCTTTGCCGCGGACGGAATCTCTGCACGAAACGGAGGGACAAAACCTATTCTTGTCTGGCCAGAGGGGCAAATTAGCTTAGGGAATACTTCAGGAGAAATTCGACTCGCACGAAGCGGAAGCTATTTGGATGAAGTCTTTTATGACAGCACATGGCCTAGTGGTAACGGGATTTCTGCAGAACGCATTGATCTGTTGGATTCGGGGACTAAATCCAATTTCTCCGCGGGGCAAAGCCCCTTTGGCCAAGGAGACCTCGGAACACCCGGTATCGATAACGACGCCGACAACACAGCCTGGGGCAGCGACAGCAAGATCGAAATCATTGTTTCTCCTTCTCTGGGAGGGCAATTGGTAATGGATTGGTTCGCTCCCGGCGAAAGCGGCAAGACCTACCAAGGCTGGATTTGCTTAGACACCGTTCCAGGCATTGACGTTGGCGGGTTTCATATTCCGGGCAACCTGGATGCCGGGTTTACAAAGACTCGTAGCCTCCCAGGGTTTTCAGGCTTTTTCCCTACCAGCGAAGTAAAGAGGGTCTCCACGGCAATCCCCAACAATCCTTCATGGTTCGGGATGCTAGTTCACGTTCTCTTTGTCACTTACCAAGGCAGTGGCCCCAGCCTCCAAATCCGCACTCTCGCATCCCCCGTACCAATGCTGCTGCTCTAGCCAGTCAATCGCCCGATTGATTGGCTAAGCCGCATAACCAAAGACTCTTTCACCTCAAGGAGAGGGGGGGCATGGCCTAGCTCAATTTCCAGCGACGTCATTAATTCAGGGTCAAGGCCACAGGGATCAAAGCATCGGAACTTCTCTAAATCGGTAGAGACATTGAGAGCAAGCCCGTGATATGTCACCCACCTGCGAACAGCAATGCCAATGCTCGCAATTTTGCGTCCCGCAACCCAACAGCCCGTATTGCGGGAATCTCTGTCACCTTCTAGGCCGAAATCACCCACGGTATCGATCAAAGCGACTTCAAGAGCAGAAAGGAATGCGTGAAGATCACGTACGCCTTCTTCTAAGCGAATAATTGGGTAAGCCACTAATTGCCCGGGGCCGTGATAGGTTGCTTTCCCGCCTCTTGGGACTTCGAAAACGGGAAGATTCGATTGTTTATAAGACGACACGTTTTCGGCTCGGCCAACAGTTAACACGGGGTTAAATTCAGCCAAAATAAGCCGATCCGGCCCATCGTTCTCCACTGACTCCTGAACGAATAAATCCATCTGTTCATTAGTGGTGGCGTAATCCACCTGCCCGAGGTCTAAAACCTCGAAATCTCCGGTCCGACTAAATCGCATTTACCCCGGCGAGTGAACGCAAAGATTATGAACATCTTCACAGGCTTCCATAAAGACTTCATTCAACGTGGGATGAGGATGAACCGTCAACGTAATATCTTCCGTTGTAAGCCCTGATTCCATCGCAAGCGCAGCCTCTGCAATTAAATCCGTAACGTTTGGCCCAACCATATGGACACCAAGAAGAGTGTCATCGCCCGCGTCGCTCACAACCTTTATTAAACCTTCAGCCTTTCCTATTGAGAGAGCTCGACCGTTTGCACCAAAATTAAACCGCCCCACCTTAATCTCTATGTTTTGCTCAAGTGCTTCCGCCTCGGTAAGCCCCACACTGGCGATTTCAGGGTCAGTGAAAATCACCGAGGGAATTACACGTTTGTCATATGCAGCGCCGGCTTTTTCAGCAATTGCGGCGGCTGCAACTAAACCTTGAGCCGAGCCTTTATGCGCAAGCATCGGCCCATGGGTTAAATCCCCAATTGCGTAAACGTGGGACGCCGAAGTTTGACACTGCTCATTAACAGAAATAAATCCGCGCTCATCGACTTTAACACCTGCCGACTCTAAACCCAGAGACTTGGTCCTCGGTCGCCTACCTACAGACAAAAGGATGCGATCCGCTTCTAGAACACTCTCTTCTCCACTAATTTCAACAGTGATTCGCGCAACACCTGCGCTATCTTCCCAGCTCCGCGCAAACGCATTAGTGTGCACCTTCACTCCAAGTTTTTTTGCCTTGCGAGCAACAACCTTCACTAAGTCAGGATCCGTGCCGGGGAGAAGAGAATCGGTAGCCTCCACGACGACGACTTCGCTGCCTATTTGGGCATAGAACATGCCGAGCTCCAGGCCAATAACACCGCCACCTATCACGAGGAGCCTTTGTGGGATTTCTTCAGGAGAAAGAGCTTCTGTACTAGACCAAACCCGATCGCCAAAATCGAACCCCGGAATAGGGGCAGGCTCTGAGCCTGCAGCAATGACAATGTCGCGGGCCTTTACACGCACAGAACCCTCTGGTGTTTCAACGCTAACTGTCCCTCCGTCAACAAGCACAGCTGAACCCTTAATCCAATCCACCGAACGAGATTTAAAAAGCATTCCAATCCCTCCAGTGAGTTTTTTGACAACTCCATCCTTCCAAGCAATCAACTTAGACAGGTCAAGCTCGGGTTGTTCAACCGTAAAGCCCATCGTTGAGGCATGCTCGGCCTGTTCGAAGAAATGGCCCGCTGAAATAAGAGCCTTAGAAGGGATACAACCCCAATTCAGGCATGTCCCGCCGAGGTCGTCCTCTTCCACCACCACCACTTTTTTCCCATATTGTGCAAGGCGAATCGCACAGACATAGCCCGCTGGACCAGCCCCAAGAACAACGGTGTCCGCTTGGATTTCTGACATCACAGGACTACTCCTTGGGCTTGCCTATACCAATCACTCCAGAAGCAACGCGAAGGCCGGCATTACCCGTCGGCTGGCTCATCAGGTCATCTTCATCTGAGTGAAGGATCACAGCTCTGCCAATAATGCTGTCTTGGCCAGAAAGCTTAATGCGGCTATCGACTCTTCTGTACGTCCCGTAACCCTCCTTCGTTGCCTCGAGGTTGCCGAGATCTCCAACATGGCGAACGGCCGCATCCGGTCCTCCGTGATTGGATCCATCGGGGTTGAAGTGTCCTCCAGCACATTTGCCGTCCATGCATTCAACATCACCCCATTCATGGATATGAAACCCGTGCAACCCGGGGGCAAGGCCAGCCACCTTTGCCTCAATCAGAACCCCGTCAGCTTGACGCGTAAACCTAACGGTGCCTTGCACTTTTTCATTCCCCTGAGTCCCCCGTAACGAACAAACCGCCAGCAAGGGGCCTTCGTCCGATTCTTTTGCTAACGCAGAAGGGGATTCAGACGTGCAAGCCCAAAAAATCGACAGGAGTGAGAAGAGGAGGAGTAAACGAGCCATAGAACGAAATTCTAGCGAGACC
>DNPI01000102.1:0-1355 GCA_003501525.1 Planctomycetota bacterium | reverse complement strand
AGGCATTCATCCAGATTCAGTTGTTCACATGCAAGCGAGGCTCCTCGTCATCGAAGGCGTTGAAGATTCAGCAAGCACTTATGACAGGAAAGATGCCACTGTCATCTTTCAACCACGTTTTATTGCACGAAAAAGGAAAATGGCGAAAATTTCCACGTCTCAGGAAAACGAAGCTGCTTACATCGTTTCTCTACGCGGAAATCTAGTGAATGGAATGTGGGTGGGCCGCGTACAAGTTAAGGTAGAAGGGCCACCACCTCTAAAGCCTTGGCGAGGATGGCGCGAATTAACTCCCGAACCAGATGGCGAATGGGCACTGGATTTGGGCTGGGATGCTGAGCGAAAACAGCGCGTACTGCTTGATATCCAAATGGAGCCCCATCCTTCCGCTTCGCCGTTTGGGTTTCCCCCAGGGACCCCCTTACCCAAACAACATAAATTGCGAAGCTAATGCATTTGGACTTGCACCAGGAGGCGTTCGCCCGGCACAAGGGCAAGGTCATGAGGCCGGCTTAAAAGCACAGGGAAGCCATACTGAGGCGCTCCTGGGTCCTTCCAGAGTTGAGCGGGCATCTGAGCAACCGCTGGGCCTTTACGAATCACAGAAACGGAATGTGAACGGGTAGGGTCAGAAGCACGAGCCACGAAAACATCCTCTAGTTGGCCCAAGAGATTAGATTCCGCCTCTGGCAGCCAAGCTAAGACTCCGCCAGCATGTTCCTCTGTCAAAATAAGTACCGGCTCTCCCGCAAGAACGGCTTGCCCCATGCGAGCAGCAAGCTGGCTAACTCTGCCAGCTACCGGCGCTTTAAGGCTCAATGCGCGGCGAGCGACCATTAGCTCTTCAATCCGGAAACCTTGCACGCGCACAGCCTCATCTAGAGCCGCCAACCTCGGATCCTTCTCCGGCGAAATAGGGAGCCGAGCAAGAAAGGCGTCATGACTTTCGCGATTTTCTTTAAGGTCGAAATCAGCGTTTTCTTTCAACGCCTGTGTATCGCTAAAGCGCCGCGTGGCTTGCTCGAGGGCTAGTCCAAAATCATCCCTCGCGGCTTCAGCCTCAATTCGCATTCTTCGAGATAAAAGAAGTTCGCTCTGCGCCGCATCCAACAAGCTCAGAGAAGCTTCGCCGCCAGCGGACAAATCTTCGAGTCGAGCATACTCCCGCAAAGCTAAATCCTCAGCTGTCCGCACAGCCAAAAGGACATCCTCACAGCTAACCATCGAACGCTCTAACCGCGCAACTTCAATCCGAGTTTCCTCTAGCTGTAATGTCAAATTAAGGGTTTCTATTTGCAAGCGCTGTTCATCCACCCGGAATCGGCGGAGATCGGCTAGCCAGCCAGAATGAGCGC
>DNPI01000084.1:8055-9385 GCA_003501525.1 Planctomycetota bacterium | reverse complement strand
CAGAGAGGGCACCAGCTCCTCGGCCACTAGAACGAGAGCCTCCCTTCCACCTAGCACCGCCTCGTTCTCCACGGCTTCACGTAATTCTCGCACCACAGCAAACCAAGGGTCACGCAAATCGGCGGCCCAATTTTTAATGTCCCCACCTTCCATATCCTCAAAAATGCGCGATAAGCGCTCGAGCAACTCTCGAATTGCACTTTCCGGCTCAAGACGCTCCTGACTAATCAAGGACCTCACTTGCTTAAGGGCGTCCGGATCCTGCAACACAGATATCTGGGCACCGTAAATAGCCGCGTCCTGAATGCCGAGCTCTTTAGCCGTGACCTCTTGAACGCTCCCTAAGTTCTTTATGGCTCGATCCCGGGCTGATTCAAATCTTTCCAGAGCTTGATCGACTTCTTTACCTTCGAGCGACCTCGTTGGTATATCCATAGTCCCCGCCTCAACAATAACCAAAGCCTCCCCAATTCCAATCCCCGGAGAAACGGGAGTGCCCTTTAGTTCAAGCCGTGCCATTGAAAACTTATTCGACGGCGCCTCGCTCAAAAGGCGTCCACGAATCAATTTTTTCTTCGAGGAGAGCTGGTAAATCAGCGAGCGGAACACGTTCCTGGCTCATCGTATCTCTTTCCCGCAAGGTAACCGTTCCGTCACTCATGGATTCTCCATCAATCGTCACGCAAAACGGTGTCCCAACTTCATCTTGGCGCCTGTAACGGCGACCTATCGATTGATTAACTTCAATCGCTGTACGAAAACGGCGTCGCAACTCTCGCTCGACCTCTTCTGCTTTCTCCGGCATACCTTCTTTCTTGACCAAGGGGAAAACCGCCACCGTCACAGGTGCAATTCGAGGATGGAATCGCAGGACTGTTCTCTTGTCTTTTCCTTCTCCCTCTTCGTCATAAGCATCAACCAGAAAAGTCATGGCTGCCCTATCACACCCCGCTGCAGGTTCTATAACGTGAGGCACAATATGCTCGCCCTTCTCTTGGTCAAACCAAGCAAGTCGCTCTCCCGAAGCCTCGGCATGCTTCCGCAAATCATAGTCTGTGCGATCCGCCACCCCCTCCAACTCGGACCACCCGAACGGAAAAAGATACTCGACATCAGCGCAGCATCGAGCGTAATGAGCAAGCTCGTCTTTTGTGTGATTACGCATCCTTAACCGCTCCGGATTAATGCCCAATGCTAAATACCAATCGAAACGCTCCTTGCACCAAAAAGAAAACCATTGCTCACTGTCTTCCGGACGACAGAAGAACTCCATCTCCATTTGCTCGAACTCGCGAGTACGAAAAACGAAATTCCCTGGTGTGATTTCATT
>DNPI01000084.1:0-7673 GCA_003501525.1 Planctomycetota bacterium | reverse complement strand
ACATTATTAAAGTTGATAAATATGCCTTGCGCCGTCTCAGGGCGGAGAAATGCGACATTGCCAGAATCTTCAACAGGACCCACATGAGTTTTGAACATCAAGTTAAATTGCCGCACTTCTGTCCAATCATCCGTACCGGAAACCGGACATTTAATGCCTTTCTCCAAAATCAGAGTCCGTAGCGCTTCATTATCACCCATAGCGGCATCGAGTTTCTTCCTGAGATTTTCCGCATCAGCATCGCGGCCCTTCTTACGGTATTTTTCAATCTTCCCCTCAACGAGATGATCCGCTCGGTAGCGTTGCTTACTAGTTTTGTTGTCAATAAGCGGGTCCGAAAATCCACCTATATGCCCGCTGGCTTCCCAAACTTTCGGTGATTGAATAATGGCCGAATCCAAACCGACAACATCCTGCCGTGCAAGAACCATCGCTTCCCACCAGGCCTCTTTGACGGCTCGTTTCAGTTCGACTCCAAGAGGTCCCCAATCATAAGTTGATCCCTGCCCACCATAAATTTCAGATGCTGGGAAAACGAAGCCCCGCCGCTTGCAAAGAGAAACAACGGAGTCCATGGAAGCTTGTGAAAGGCCCATAGTCAGGAATTCTACCTTGTCCTCAATTCAACTGGCCCAATCCCTTTTCGCCGTAACGGTATAGAACTCATCGTCCTCCACGCAGTATGCCGTAAGACATCCCCCATAAACACAACCCGTGTCGAGGCCAAGGGCAACTAAATTCTCTCCGGCATAGCGAGTTCTAGGTAATTGCGAAGGCGTATGCCCAAAAATGACAAGTTCCGGCCCTTCATAAACTTCGTACCAAAATGGTGACTCTTGACTACTGTGAATGCGGCGCATCCGGGCCAATTCAAAAGGCGTACATTCCTCCGGCTTCCGGCCTGGAACGAGACCAGCATGCACTATCCACCAAGTTCGCTCCGCGGCTTCGCCTTGGAGGAAAAAAGAATGACCTTCCAGAAAGCGAACTAAATCTACAGACCTCGCCGGGGGAACAGGCGCCATCGCAGTGCCACCATCACCTAAGAGGAATTCGGCCTCAAGCACTTCAACCTCGTCAGATAAAACACCAAAGTCCGAACCGTCTGGGAGATCTCCATCTAAATTGTTGCGTTTCAACATGGCCAATTCATGATTCCCCAAAACAAGACTGAAATTTTTCACGGAAGAGAGTACATCTACAACGCCAACGGGGTCAGGACCTCGGTGATAGAGGTCCCCCACTGAAATCAACTTATCAGTCGGACCCAGATTCAAGCCCTCCACAAGCTCCTCGAGTTCTTCGGAGCAACCGTGAATGTCGCCAACAACCCAAGTCGAGCTCATAGGACCTGCTCCCAAGCCTCCTCAACTTCAGCCATCAAACCTGGCAACAAAGTACCCCTTGGGTCGAATTTCAGCCCCGCAGCCTCAAAGAGTGCAGGGAGAGGAAGAGAGCCTCCTAAATCTAGTCCGGCTCGATAGGCGGCTACCGCCTGCTCCGGGTTAACCCGATAAGCACTCCACACCTGAAGAGCACCCAATTGGGCAAGTGCATATTCCACGTAATAGAAAGGAACTTCAAAAATGTGAAGTTGGCGATGCCACTCAAAGGCATGCTCCTCCTCGAGACCAGTCCAATTAAGATTCCCTGAAAAACGGCTTCTCAGGGAGACCCAATGCTCCGAACGCTCTTCTCTAGTGTGAGCAGAATGGGTGTACATCCAGTGTTGGAACGCATCAACCGTCGCAATCCAGGTTAATCCAGAAACGACACCTTCGAGAGCAAAACGGCGAGCTCGCTTCGCTTCTACAGTCGGATAGACCGCTTCTAAATGCTCCATAGCCATACACTCCATACCCATCGAAGCAACTTCAGCGAATTCGAGCGGGGCATGCCGGTAGCTTCCCGGTTCCAGCCTACGCGACAAGAGGGCATGTACTGCATGCCCTCCTTCGTGCACTAGCGTTTCGACATCACGATGAGTGGTACCGGAATTAGCGAAGATAAAAGGGACCCTCTCATCTTCAAAAGTTTCCATAAAGCCTCCCTGCCTTTTGTGCGGACGCGTTTCTAAATCGAGAAGGCCTTGACCTTCCATCCATATCAAATCATCTGCGAACTCGGGACTAACTTCTTTCATAAGCGCAGCAGCCACACGAACCTGCCCAGCAGAATCCTCGAAGGGTTCAAAAGCGGGTCTCCCCAATGGGTCCGCTGCCAAATCCCAAGGCCGTAGCTCTTCCACGCCGAGGCTATCGCGGCGCACAGCTTGCATACGGAGGAGCAGTGGATTGACATGCTCCTCTATAGCTTCGTGCAGCGCCAAACAATCTGCTGGGTCGTAATCCAATCGCCCGTATTCGAGGTGTCGAAATCCTCTGAAATCTGAGAAACCTGCATTGGCTGCCATCTTCTCCCGAATAGATCGCATTTGATCGAAGAGGTTCTCCAGAGAATCGCAATCCTCAAGCCGACGCTCAGCAGCCAAACGCCAAGCTTTTTCTCTAACATCTCTGTCTTCAACTTCTAAATACTTAGCGAGGGCGGGCAGGGTGAGTGTTTCGCCCTCCCATTCAACTGTCATAGAGCCCGTCAAATGCCCATATTGGACTATGCATTCCTCCTCTTCGACCCCGAGAGCCACATTTTCCGGCCGAAACAAACGAGCAGCAAGGTCGCTCTCCCTATCGTGCACACCCCACCGATTAACATCAAGAGCATCGCGTAAAGGGCTTTCCAAATACTTGCGATCCAGCCGGTCACCGGATTTCCGAACATTAGGAATCACTTCCGCTTGGTAAGCCAAATGATTCGCTTCTGCCTCAGCATTGTTCGTATAGCGGACATGAGCCACATTGCGGCGGCAAGACACAGCAGCGACAGCTGCATCTACCTCCGATCTATCAAGCAACCATTCTTCTAAATCTCCAGCCGATTCGAGCGCTCTTTCCTCAAGTTCTAAGTACCAAGGCTCAACCGCTTCCCAACTTTCAGCTTTCCAATTCTTTGGAAGCTTCCGAGGGGAAATGGGAGAATACATTTTGGGCCTACTTGATTCAGATTCACTCATCGGAATCGGACACATCAGATTCCAATAAGTCAGGATTCACCTGCCAGTTCGTTATCACCCTCCCCTTAGCAGGTCGACTATTGCCTTCCCCTCTAACGGCAGCAGAAATAAGCCCAGGGAGTCGAAGTCCACCGCTTAGAGAATATTCCCCGAATGTAAGCAGGATGTTTTCCACAGCAAGCCCTGTGACCACTCCCCCACCCCCAGTGGAAAGGACAACTTCCCCCTCCGGACATTCCACCACCAAAATTCCTTCAGCAGGGCTACCCAAAACGGCTTCATTGCGGGCGAGACGCATGAGCACTAGAGGGAGGTGAAGCCTTGGTTCGGTCCCAAATCGTGACCAACCAGACCCCAACTCCTCCGAAGGGTTGTAAGGCCTGTCATCGCGCCTTCCAATTGCCGGATGCTCTCTCCACGAAATTCGATTCGGATACCGCAAGAGAGAGGAGGTTCTCGGCGAGGCGACCTCAGCCAGCAGTAAATCAGCTTCTGTCCAAGCATCACGACCACCGTGAGCCACAAGGACTCTCTCTGCTAGAGCACGGCCCGCTTGTTCTATTTCCTCAACAGAGGATGCCGCAGAATTCCCCGTAGAAATATTCGGGGAATCCAAATCCCACAAGGCAAGAGGCCCGAAAGATCCCATCTCAACATCAAAGTCAGGGGCATTCCCTACCACAAAAATCTGTAGCCGACCTAAATCCAAATGCCGACGACACGCTGCGACAATTTCTTTTCCGGTTAGATCCCGGCAAGCAGCCATAACCATCTCATAGTGGTTCCAGGGGTAGCCTTGGAATTCGAGGTCGGCAATCCGATTTAAAACTTTAGATGGTGTATCAACGCGGAAAACCTCTGAGTTCAAAAGCCGCATCTTGGCTTTGTCCAATTCCTCTACCCCTGGCCCCTTGTTAAGAAAATCCTTCATTAGTGAGAGCATCTCCGCCACAACCTGTCCCGCCGTTTCATTCTTTGTAGCAACTTGGGCAGTAAACAAGCCTTCTTGTTCAAATCCAGGGTTCCAATAAGCCGAAACGCCGTAGGTAAGGCCTAATTCAGCACGAATCCGGCGCATCATGCGACTTCCAAAACCTCCTGCGCCAAGAACAAAAGAACCAAGGCGGAGAGCGGGCCAATCAGGATGATCGCGACGGACACCCTCCATCAATATCCGTATTTCTGCTTGGTTCACATCAGCGCGGTCCACAAGAAGAACCCGACCATGCTCCAAACGGGGTGCTTGCTTTGGAATTTCTGATACAGCTGCAGGCTGAACAGGCCACGTACCAAAAGTCGCTTCCAAACGCGCTGCCATGTCTTCAGCATTAAAATCCCCGAGAACGGTAAACAAGGCTCCGCGACTACCCCAGGATTCTCGATGGAAGGCAACAACATCATCACGTCCCATAGCGTCTAAATCGCTAGCTTCCATTCGCCGCACCCGCGGGTCACCAATCCCATAAAAAGCACGGCGAGACTCTCGGGTCGCCGCTGGTCCTGGGCGGTCATTCCTCTGGAGGACAGAAACCATCAGCTGACCCTTTAAGACATCCAACTTCTCCTCCGGAAAAGTCGGATTGAGCAGGAGGTCTTGGAACATCTCATAAACCTTCTCTACATCCCCACTCAGGCAAGAAAACCCCGCCTTTGTGCTCGCATCGGAAGCAGAAAAATCGATAGAAGCGCCCAGGAAATCCAGTTCCTCATCCAAAACATCTCCCGGCCATCGTTCGCTTCCACCATCCCGCACCAAACCTGCTGTAAGGGCAGCCAAACCTGTCTTCCCTCTCGGGTCATCCCAGGACCCGACACGAAATCTTAAATCTAAACTAACGAGTGGCCGGGAAGCATCTTCCAGCAAAAGGACCGTAATACCATTAGAAAGTCGTATTTTCTCTGGCAGGCGAGGAGTGAATGGCTCAAGGGCAGGAATCGGAACTTGCCCAACATCTTCCCAAGGCCCTGGAGGCACACCAAATAAGCTGACGGGAACTTGAGAAGATTGACTCACCCGGGGTGCGCTGCCAGCACAGGCTGCCAAGACACAAACCAAAAATCCAAACAGAAATCCCCTCAACTGTCTTCTCCCACTGGAGTAGAAGGTCGAGCACCTGGAGGGAGAAGATAGCCAACTGTTCTCTGGTGAGACAAATAAGTTCCAGCTGCCGCTCGAATGTCGGCAGCCTCAACTTCTTCGAGCGCCTCAAGTGAATCGAAAAGGGCCTCCCAGCCTCCTTCTTCCGCCTCTGCTTGGGCAAGGGCCCCTGCAAGACCTGGGTTACTACCAAGAGAAGACAGCAGGTCCATTTTGGCCCTTCTCCTGACACCCTCTAGCTCGCGCTCCGTAGGCCCTCGCTCCGCAAGAAAATGTATCTCCTCCTGAATCATATTGAGACAATCTTCGAGATTGTTTCCAGAGGTCGGCACAACAAGTACCCCTGCAAGACTGGCATCCAGCCGGCCGGGGAACCCCACAATTCCTTGGACTGTGGCTGCAATTTTTTCTTCCTTTACTAGGCGCACATGGAGCCTGGAAGAAGCTCCACCATGAAGAATGGATCCTAAAACATCATGCACCACAGCTGTTCGACCCCGCAAAGGCGGCGTGTGCCAAGCTGCAAAGAGAGCTGGACTTGCCGGACGGACAACCTCCACAGTACGAGGCCCTTTTTGCCTAGGTTCAACTGTACGCGGATTTCGCGCTTGCTTAGAAACCGGCAAATCAGACAAATATGTTTCCGCGAGGGAAAAGACTTCGGACGGTTCAACTTTTCCTACCACAGCCACCACCATGCGACCCGCTGTGTAGTGCCTCTCCCAAAAAGAAATCATTTCTGGGCGATCAAGTCGCGCCAAATCGTCCATGTGCCCAATTGTGCTATCTCTGTAGGGATGAGCCGTGAAAGCAGCATTTAGCACCGCCTCAAAAAGCGAGCCAAAGGGGTCCGAATCGGTCCTCATCCTTCGCTCTTCCATAACTACATCCCGTTCCTTGTAGAACTCCCGCATAACAGGAGCACCGAGCATTTCCCGCGTCAACCAAAACCACGTTTCCAATCGATTGGAGGGAAGCGAAACGTAATACCGAGTAGCATCGACGCCTGTCGAAGCGTTGCTATCTGCTCCTCCTGCTTCCTCTACGACTGCGTCGAAATCAGGCGCACGACTATAAGCATCAGCTCGTTCGCGAGCTGCATCGAATTCCTTTAGTAAAGCAGCTGCTTCTTCTGCGCCACCTGCTCTTGCCGCTTCATATGCTTTCCATGCCCTGTCGCACTCCTCAAGAGCTAATTTTTCAGAAAGCCAATTCCCTGCACCAATTCTCTCCGAACCCTTAAAAGCCATGTGCTCAGCAAAATGGGCGAGGCCTGTCAGACCAGCAGCCTCATCAATTGCCCCAGTTAACACATGCACGCGAAATGATGCCACAGGCGCCTCCCCACGCGGGAGCACGATAACCCGTAAGCCATTGTCCAAAACTGTCATTTCTACCTCGTCAGCCAAGGCCTGAAAACCATCATTCACATCTTGCAATGACACAGAGGGGGCAAAAAGAAAAGGTATTAGAAAAATCAAAACATTAATTCGAATCTAACAAGGGTTGGGATCTCTTTCTGACTTGAACGGCCGACTCATAAGCTCCACCACTGACGCTCGCGGGTCCTCCCTCTCAAATAAAATTGAAAATAAACGAGCAGTAATCGGAAGCTCCAAATTCTGCTCGGAGGCTGCTTGGTGAACAGCACGGCAGGTCCAAACACCCTCAGCGACCTTTTCTTCGGAAGCCAGAATTTCATCCAATGACTCTCCCGAACCAATACGAAAGCCTAAAGAACGATTCCGAGAATGAGGAGACCAGCATGTAACCATGAGATCTCCAACTCCACTAAGGCCTGAGAAGGTTTCACGTTCAGCACCCTGAGCGACTGAAAATCGGGCCATCTCAACTAGGCCGCGCGTCACAAGAGCGGCACGAGCATTATCGCCAAGGCCAAGCCCCTCAGCGACTCCAGCTGCGACAGCAATGATGTTCTTTAAAGCACCTCCTAATTCGACTCCCGAAACATCCGTACTGGTATAAATACGAAATTCGGGACCAGAGATTCGATCTTGCACCCTCTGGGCAGCCGCTTCGCACTTAGAAGCCGCGACGAGAGAAGTCGCCATACCTTTAGCCACTTCCTCTGCATGGGAAGGACCCGAAAGGACTACTAAAGATTCTTGTGCACCGGCCTCTTCAACTAATATTTCAGACGGCCTCTGCAGAGTGTCAATTTCCAAGCCTTTTGTCGCAGATACGAAAGAGCAATCATCAAAGCGACCTCGGAAACTACGAAGGACCCCCCTCAGGAATTGTGTTGGGATAACAGAATAAACTTCCTCGACACCTTCGAGGCATTCGTCGTAATCACCGGTCCACACAATGTCCGCGGGGATTTCTACCCCTGGCAAGAATTTAGGGTTACTTCGCGTTGTCGCCACCTCTTTGGCGTAATCATTGTCATAACCCCAAACGGCAACCTCACAGTTGGATCTATGAAGAGCAAGAGCGAGAGCTGTGCCCCAACCTCCATCACCCAAAACAAGAGTACGACCA
>DNPI01000141.1:1656-3306 GCA_003501525.1 Planctomycetota bacterium | reverse complement strand
CGTGGATTCGGCAACCATGATGAACAAGGCCCTTGAAATTGTCGAAGCTTGCCACCTTTTCAACATCTCCCCGGAAAAGATTAAAATAGTTCTTCATCGTCAATCCGTGGCACATTCAATGGTTGAGTTTGAAGATGGCTCAGTGATGGCTCAACTCGGCCCACCTGACATGGCCTTCCCTATTCACTATGCACTAAATTGGCCCCACCGAGCACGTTTCCCACGAAATGGTTTCGACCAGAAAGTGTTCGCTAATTTAAATTTTGACAATCCTTCTCCAGAAAGGTGGCCTGCCCTTGAACTAGGCTGGGAAGCCGCCCGAGCAGGGGGAGCGGCGGGCGCTGTCCTAAACGGGGCTGATGAAATTGCAGTCGAAGCATTCCTTGCCGGCGACCTTGAATTTTTATCCATTATTGATGTCTGCAGGCAAGCCCTTCGCTCGATGCCCGAACTCCCGTTGGAATCAATCGAAGATGCCCTCAAGGCTGATGCCTGGGCACGCGAATACACCCGCGAACTAATCTCACTCCCCACTCAGTTATGAGCATCTTGCTAGCGATCCTGGGAATTGGATTCCTCCTGTTTATACATGAGGGCGGTCATTTTCTCGCCGCTAGGTGGTGCGGAGTAACGGTTGAAGTGTTTTCACTAGGCATCGGGCCCCGAATCGCAGGCTTTCGCAGAGGGGACACCGACTACCGCCTGTCCTTGTTTCCCTTTGGAGCTTACGTGCGGATGGCAGGCGACGAACCCGGCGCACCCCCTCGCCCTGGACATCTGAACACACAACCACCTTCCGCAAGGCTCCTCATTTTCTCTGGTGGAATTATCGCGAATTTCCTCTTCGCAATAATCAGCTTCCCCCTCCTCTTCCATGCAGGCGTTTCCTTTGAATCCCCCGTCCTAGGGAAGATCCAATCAGGTGGCCCAGCGTGGCAAGCCGGACTTCAGGAAGGTGATCGGATATTGAGCATAGGAAACGAACCCGTCCTCGGTTTTAGACACTTCTCGGCTGCCATTGGCTTGAGTCAAAAAGGGGACGTCCTCAACTTAATGGTCTCCCGGAACGACTCATCGCCCCAGAAATTCAGACTAACTCCACACTTCAACGAACGGGCAGGAATGCCCCGAGCAGGAGTTGATGCGGCTTTTGTACCTGCAGTTGCCCCTTCAATCGCCGCAGAAGAATCGGGGCTTGAAAAAAACGACGTCATCCTGGCGTTGGACGGGATTCCCCTCAGCACGCCACTAATACAAAGAGTGCTTTTGGAATCACTTCCAGAAAATGAAGGTGTTATCGAAGCAGAGATATTAAGGGGCAACCAAACCCTAGCTTTGACGCTGACCCCAAAGCCTTATCCCGACCCTCCTTCGCGTATAGGAATATGGGAAATAGCAGACGAAATTGAAGGATTCAAAAGCGGCGCATTGGGAGAGCTGCGAGTTGGAGACAGAATTATCGGACCTGATACAAAGCCGGAAGATTTAGAGAGAGCGCCATCTCTCCGCAGTATCAATGACCTCCTGCTCCTCGTCATCAAAGCCGGGGAGATGCCCGCGCTGATAATTGAAAGAGAAGGTAAACGCATCAGCACTCCGGCCTTCAACACATCTCCTGAAAAAATCGCATCCAGCATACATTTACGTGCG
>DNPI01000141.1:0-1363 GCA_003501525.1 Planctomycetota bacterium | reverse complement strand
GAAAAAATCGCATCCAACGTACATTTACGTGCGAGAGATGAGTTCGTCATTCTGGTCCGGAAAGATGGCCCCGCGTGGAAAGCGGGACTGCGAACGGGTGATCACCCTGTTGCTGTAAACAAACGGGCCATTACCTCTTTTCAAGATTTAGCTTTAGCTGTCTCTACTACAGCCCCGAAAGCGACTTCACTGCTAATAGAAAGAAGGTCGCTCTCATCACTAACACCATTAGTGGAAAATCTAACCTTCACGGTCAAACCTGATTCACACCCACTCTGGGATCATGGTCTAGCCTTTTCGGCCCTCCAAGAAAAAGTCAAAGGCAGCAGCCTCTCACAAAGCTTCCAGCTCGGCATAGAAGAAGCTTGGGAAATGACAACACAAGTCGCGAGAACTTTGTCCAGTTTAATCGCTGGCTCAGTCTCTCCTGACCAACTAGGCGGCATTATCACTATTGGCGTCCTAACCCATGGATTCGCTGAACGCGGCATTATCGATTTACTGTTCTTCCTCGGGCTCATCTCCGTAAACCTCGCATTTTTAAATCTCCTGCCTATTCCGGCTCTTGATGGTGGACACATTCTCATGGTCCTTTACGAAATAGTTAGAGGGAGACCCGCTCCACTAGGTGTTCAAAACATATTTCAAATGATTGGTGTCTTCTTCCTCCTGGCGCTTCTCATCTTCATCACATACAACGACATTCTTCGATTGATGGCCTCCTGATGGCGAAACACTGGCTTCAACTTTTCCGCATCGCCCTCGCCCCCACTATTGCTTGGGATGTAGTTGCTGGATGGTTGGTATGGCAAAAGACTTCCGCGACACAAAGTTCATCAACATCACTATTAGTAACACTTGCGATTGTCCTTCTTGTTTACCACGGGGGGATGGCCCTCAATGACTGGGCAGACCGAAGAATCGACTTTCAGGCAAATAGGAAACGCCCCTTAGTCCTCGGCGTTCTTCCTGCAAACACCGCCTTAGCTATTGGACTCCTTATGGTCCTAGGCTCAGTCGGCCTCGCAGCATGGGCTCTGCCCGCAAGCCTTGCAGCTGCCGCACTACTCGCCTTCATTGTTCTTCTTTATGACCTTGGAGGAGCATTCGTGCGGACATTTCTCGGCCCCGCGCTCCTTGCCAGCGCAAGAGTCCTCGCCTTTCACATGGCCCCCTTAGGAGAAGCCGAATGGGAAACGGTAATCAGCAGCATCGGCTTTGTGCCAGGCGCTGCCCTCGCCGTTTGGTGGCTATTCCTCAGCCGGCTAGCTAGTTACGAAGAAAAGGGCGCACCTGGAATGCACATCCTTGGCTTTCCGGTCATTCTTGCCCTTGTTCCTTTAATGCTAAGTGAAAAGCCAAG
>DNPI01000078.1 GCA_003501525.1 Planctomycetota bacterium | reverse complement strand
ATTTTCAACCGAAAGCCCCTGATCCCTCGAACAGGGACAGGAATTTCTATCTTGAATGGGTCGAAATTGTTGGGCCCATAGATTCGCTCCCTCCCTCTCCTTTTCAGGACCGCCTCGACTCTCAATTTCCGCCAGAGCTAGGCGAGACTCGCTTGAGAGCAGCGCTTGCTTATTTATCCCTTAAGGTTTGGAGGAGGCCACCCAGTGAAGGAGAATTAGATCGCTTAGTCTTTTTGGTTTCGGCGGAGCAGTCTTGGGCTGAATCGATCAGGCGGGGGGTTGAAGCATTGCTGGCCTCTCCCTACTTTTTATTTCGAGTGGAAGCGGGCGCTGGGGTCAAAGACGAGCGACGGCTAAGTCCGTTTGATCTTGCAGCACGACTTAGTTTTTTCCTGTGGAGTAGCGGTCCAGATGAGGCTTTGTTGAGGGCTGCTGGGGACGGTGGCCTGGGAACTCGTGAAGGGCTGACAGCTGCGATTGAAAGGTTGCTGGTGTCCCCGAAAAGCCGCGCTTTTGTAGAGGGGTTTGCCTCCCAATGGCTTCAGCTGAGGAGCTTAGACACGAATCGCTTAGATCAAGCCTCTTCTCCACAAATACCGGAGAGCCTGCGCCTAGCGATGCAGCAAGAGACGATAGAGCTTGTTGATTACAACCTGAGAGAGGAGCGCAGCGTGTGGGACCTTCTCGATGGGGACTACACGTTTTTGAATGAAGAGCTTGCCGCTCACTACGGGGTCCCCGGTGTTGAAGGCGAAGGGTTTCGGTTAGTTCGCTATGGGGACATTCCCCGCCGCGGAGTTTTGGGTCATGGCTCAGTGCTTACGGTTACCTCTTCTCCCGTGCGGACTTCGCCGGTTAAGCGGGGTAAATGGATTCTTGAAAACCTAGTTGGCAAGCCTCCTCCTCCCCCCTTGCCGGGGCTTGATGGCCTAGACGAGAGTTCAGAAGCAGCTAGAGGGGTATCCCTTCGATCTCGCTTGGAGCTGCACCGGAAAAAGCCAGAATGCCTTGCCTGTCATGCTTCTATGGACCCGCTTGGGTTTGGCCTTGAGAATTTCGATTCGATAGGAAGGTGGAGAAATTCGGATGGGGCTTTCCCTGTTGACGCTTTGGGTGAACTCCCAGATGGTCGCAGTTTCAATGGGCCAGTTGAATTGGTGGGAACGCTTAGGAGTGGCGGGGATGATTTCCTTCGTTGTTTGACGACAAAGCTTGCGACTTACGCCTTGGGCCGCCCGATGGCCCCGGAAGACCGACCAATGCTTCAGGGCATTCTTGACTCCCTAGATGAAGAAGTCCCCACATTGGCTCAGGTTATTGCCGGTATTATTCTGTCAGAAGCATTTTCTTATATGGAGTAAATAGTGGATGACCGGTAAATCTATTTCGCGGCGAGAAGTCCTTCGAGGATTTGGCACAGCACTAGCGCTCCCAGCGCTTGAGGGGTTTCTGCCGTTGGGGTTGGCAGCAAGAATTGAGAGACCTCCAACCCGACTCGTTTACGTTTACGTTCCCAATGGTGTGCACTTGGAGGATTGGTGGCCGCAGCAAGAGGGCGCGCTTGATTCCTTGCCCCAAACCCTGGAACCCCTGGAGCCCTTCAAGGAAGAGGTCTCGGTTCTTGGCGGGCTTGCTTCTGCAAAGGCCCGGTCTAACGGGGATGGCCCCGGAGACCATGCTCGCGCTTCTGCCACTTGGCTTACTGGGGTGCAGCCCTTGAAAGCTGCGGGCGAAATTGGCCTAGGTGTTTCCGCGGACCAAGTAGCAGCGAAGAGCATTGGCGGAGCAACACGTTTTCGATCCCTGCAGCTTGGTTGCGAAAAGGGTGGCAACTCTGGGCAGTGTGATTCTGGCTATTCATGTGCGTATTCGAGCAATATTTCTTGGCAGTCGGCAAAGACGCCAGCCTCAAAGGAGGTAAATCCTCGAGTTGTTTTTGACCGTCTCTTTCGTGGTGGCTCCGGACCTGAAGCGAGACGGGCGAGTGTCGAACGCTTACGAAAGCGGAAAAGTCTTCTTGATTTTGTGAAGGAAGATGAGGAGGGCTTGCGCTTAAAGCTTGGATTGGCCGATCGCCAAAAAATTGATGAATATTTCACGGGAATTCGCGAGCTAGAGCGCCGTATGGTTGCCTTTGAGGAGGAGGCGATAGCGGGGATTCCAGATTCTGCGCGCCCTACAGGTAGCCCGAAGGGGCGGGCTTCTCATATTCGCTTGATGGCAGATTTAGCCGTACTTGCTTTCCAGGCCGACGTCACCCGTGTGGTTACTTTTATGTTTGCCAACGAGGGGAGCAATCGCCCACACCGCCAACTGGGGATTAGCGAAGGGCATCACACTCTT
The DNA here is from genome assembly GCA_003501525.1 of Planctomycetota bacterium. Lineage (GTDB taxonomy): Bacteria > Planctomycetota > UBA1135 > UBA1135 > UBA1135 > UBA1135. Next base: position 2,009 of record DNPI01000078.1, on the reverse strand, counting down.
TCCCACCACGGCGGGGACCTCGCCAAGAGGGAAAAGATAAGGAAGATAGACCATTTCTATGTCAGCCAGCTCGCTTATTTGCTCGGGCGGCTACAGGGTTCAGCCGTTGGAGAGGGGAACCTTTTAGACCACACAATGTTGGTTTACGGGAGCAATATCGGCGATGGGAATGCTCACAACCACGATGATCTGCCGACACTGCTTTGCGGGAGAGGTAGCGGGAAGTTGTCCCCAGGGAAGTATGTTCGTTTCCCCAACAATCCACCTTTGATGAATCTTCACCTCTCGCTTTTGGGCAAGATGGGGGTTTCCCTCTCCGCTCTCGGAGATTCGACAGGTCGATTGAACATTTAGGGCTAATCGGGGCCGGAGGAGCCTTCTCGATTTAGGGAGCTGTAAATTTCGCTTAAAGTCTTTTTGAGCCCTTTTTGGAGATTAGGTTCGGCGTTTATCTTTTCGTCCTCCTGGAGGAGCCGCTCGCCTTCCTCAAGAAGCTCATGGGCAGTAAACCGCCTTCCTCGTGCCTCTTGAGGTGACATTGCTTCAAACAATTTCATCATGAAGTCAATGGCGTGTTCGGCCGATGCCTTATCCCCTAAGGCTTGGGACTCTGAGGTCCGGGCCTGCTTCGTGGCTTCGTCCGCGATTATTCGCCTCTGGTGATTATCGATGGCTAGCCAGCTGACTAGGGCAAATGCACCCGCTGCTGTGGCCCCACTAGTAACCAGTACCGGGTGACGCCGACTCCATTTCCTCGTTCTTTGCATGAGGCTGGGCGGCCTCGCGGTGATGGGCTCGTCGGCTAAAAAGTGGCGGATGTCTGCAGCAAAATCAGCCATTGAGGCGAAGCGTTGATCTGGGTCTTTTTCGAGCGCTTTGAGGCAGATAACAGACAGGTCGGCAGGAATTTTGGAGCGAATCTTGCGGGGGGCGACAGGATCTTCAACTAGAACTCGTTTGAGCACTTGTTGGTAAGTGTCTCCCTCAAAGGGGCGCCGTTGAGTCAGAGCCTCATAAAAGGTCGCGCCGAGGGAAAAAATATCGGTGCGCTCGTCAATGCCCATTCTTCGGGCAGCGGCTTGCTCGGGGCTCATATAGAAAGGAGTTCCTGCAAAATCGCCAGTCTTAGATAGTTCGAGCGCGTTTTCTACGTGAGCAAGGCCAAAGTCGGCAACTTTGGGTTGGCCGTCTGTGCCCATCAAGATATTGCTTGGTTTTATGTCGCGGTGTATGACGCCTTCGTCGTGAGCGACCGCAAGGGCGTCCGCTATGCGGGCGAATAAAGCAGCGGCGTCTTTGTACCACGGAAGGGAGAGATCGGTTTTTTGGCGAAGGTCATCAAATAAATCGGTGAGAGTTTTGCCTCCTCGCACTAGCTCTTGCGCAATAAATTGCATACCCCCGGCTTCTCCAACCTCGAAAACCTGAACAATGCCAGGGTTGGCAATGCGGCCTCCGGCCTCAGCTTCTCTCCTGAACCTTTCTACAGCCCGCTTGGAAAAGGCAAAACTTGTTGCGAGCAATTTAAGCGCAACGGGCCTACCAAGAGATACTTGCTCGGCTTCCCAAACCGTCCCCATTCCTCCTGATCCTAGTTCGTTGACGAGGCGGTAGTCCCCCAGAACGACCCCGGGCTTTGGGTCGATAGGGCCTTTGTTGGGACTCGGCGACCCCGGTTCTCCAGCTTCGGAACTCCGAGCGGCTTGCACGTCCCCCATTAATCGATGCAGTGCATCGTCTGGCTCGTCTGAAGGGGGATTGGGGTCGGGCATGGAGATGGGCGGTAGGGGGAAGCATAATGGCGCCATGCAGGTCACCATTACTTACTGCTCTGCTTGAAACTTTTTGCCGAGGGCGTCCAGTTTGGCCGTCGAACTTCAAGAGGGTCTAGGGGTTGAATCTGAAATCGTTGCCGGCGGCGGCGGGATTTTTGATGTGGTGGTCGACGGGGAGCTAGTTTTCTCCAAAGACGTCACAGGGCGATTCCCTGAAGATGGCGAGGTCTTAGA
>DNPI01000181.1 GCA_003501525.1 Planctomycetota bacterium | reverse complement strand
TGTGCAAGAGCCTCGCGCTCGGCTTCATCCGGCGTCCCTCCTCCTTCTAGGCTCATTTGCTGGAGTTCGGCCAATTTCTCCATCGCTTGGCCTGCATTGTCTTTGCTTCGGCCGAGAGTCTCTTGAATTTGATTTTGTCGCTGAAGAGCGGAATCAGTTTCGCGGATTTCTTCTTTCAGGTTTGCTACTTGTTCCCGAAGTTCGGTAGAAATGACTTTGCTCGCAAAGTCCTCTCGATTGGGCCCTTCAACATCGCCAATATCTTCGAGAATGAACCCAAAGAGCCATATGAGAAATAAAGTCAGTAAGCCGCTTAGAGAGAAGATTCCCCATCGGATGAACTTTGGAATGGCATTAATCATTGCTTAGATTGTAGATGCCTCCGATTATCAAGATGGTTGGTATCCTGAAGGGGTATTTGCTATGGATATCGCTGATTCATCGACATCTTTCATTCTCGCCCTAGACAGTGCTGTCGAAGCGGGTGATGAGGCTTCGTGTTGCTCCGGAGTGAAAGACGTCTTATGCAATGCCATTGAACGGGATCCGGGTTTTTTGCCCGAAGCGCTTCTCTTGCCCTCCAAAGAGGGATATGCCCGGCACCTTTTACACCGTGATCCCAAAGGTCGTTATTCAGTTGTGATAATGGTTTGGGACCAAGGACAGGGAACGCCTCTACATGACCATTCAGGCATGTGGTGCGTGGAAGCGGTCTACCGTGGTCGCATTCAGGTGATTTCTTATACGAATGAAAGCGAGCCTCAAGCAGATACTGAGGTGTTCCGCTTCCGCGAAACGGCAAATATTTTTTCTGGTGTTGGAGAGGCCGGTGCTCTTATCCCACCTTTCGACTATCACACAATTTCCAATCCTGATGCAGACTTGGCGGTAACGATACATGTCTATGGGGGAGAGATGGACCGCTGCAACACGTTTCTTCCTGAAGGAGAGGGTTATTTTCGACGTCAGGAACAGAGCCTGGCTTATACCCCCTGAGCTCTCTCTTCCTCTCGAGCTTTTTGGTTGCCCTGCAAGGCAATCCGTATGGGGTTGTGGAAGTAGACGCATGGCAACTTGCTGGTCCTTTCAATCATGAAGAAGGCCCCCTTGGTATAGGCACGCCTCATCCACCCGAAACGCTTCTCCGGAAAATGAAGATAGGAGAGGCCTTGGATTTTTCAGATTTGGAATATGAAGGGAAGGAAGGCGTTTCAATCTCTTGGACATCAGCCACTACAGAGGTGCCCGCTGAAGGCTCACATCCACTCGATTCGGGATTCATCGATTTGGTTAAGCAGCTATCTCCGCCGATGGGACTGGGGAAGTGGACGGAGAAAGCCGCGACCTATCTGTACCGCTCTATCAGTGTTCAAAGGGATTGCTTTATCCCTGTCACAATGGGGAGTGATGACTCGCTTCGTTTTTGGGTGAATGGAGAGTTACTTCTTGAGAGGAATATTGCCCGCGGTACTGATGTAGCTGCGGATTTAGTTTATTTACCCTTGAAGGCAGGGCTAAATCACTTACTCGCAAAAGTTGTCAACGGGGGCGGCGCCTTTGGTTTCGCTATGCAGAAATGGAAAAACCCTCATCAAAATGACATCGATGGGTCTATTGATCAGGGAGTGGCTTATCTCATGAGCCAGCAGTTAATCGATGGCTCATGGTCTGAACGCCAGTCCGCGTATAGGAATGGGTCAACTGCGCTTGCTCTCTATGCCTTACTGAAATCGGGTTTACCTTCCAAGCATCCAGCAATTCAAAAAGGTTTTGCCTTCTTAAAGGCGTCGCCCCCTATTAAGACATATTCTTTAGGGTGTCAGATGTTGGCTGTAGCAGAAGCCAAGGATCCTTCCTTTCTGCCCTGGCTAGAAGAAATGGCGGCGGATATGGGTTCCTGGCAAAGGAGTGGCGGGACATGGGCTTACCCAGCAGGGACACCTGACTTGTCCTGCACCCAGTACGCAGCATTTGGTCTGCGCGCCGCGGCTTCTCAAGGGGTCAATATCCCTAATTCCGTCTGGGAACGATTGGCGCGAGGAACGTTGAGATACCAAGAAAAGAGAAACTTGCAGGTTGAGGGGCTACCTGCGGCGGGGTTTTCATATCGGGCTAAAGGAGCGCCGACGGGCTCTATGACGACTGCAGGGCTTGCTGTCCTTCAAGTGTGCCGTGACGCCTTGAAAGAGAAGATGAGCCCAGATTTAGTGCCGCGAGTTGAGCAGGGCATTGCACTGGGCATTGGGTGGATGACTAATCAATTTTCGGTTTCTCAAAACCCTGGTCAGGGATGGGCCCACTATTACTACCTTTATGGCTTGGAAAGAGCGAATTCTCTTCTCAAATTAGACCGTCTGGGGTATCGCGATTGGTATTCAGAAACAGCTGAGTGGCTGCTGAAGAAGCAAGGTGCAAGCGGGGAATGGTTTGATTACCCGTCTTCGGGGCACCAGGGTCGAGAAATTACGACTTGCTTCAGCCTGCTGTTTTTAAATCGAGCAACATTAGGTCCTACTACTCGCCAGAAAGATTCTTCCAGGCCTAATCTCGGGAAATCGGATCCCGAGATTAGTGCCGTTAGGCTTGTCGCGACTTCGGGGCCTCCGGCGACATTTTGGCTTGAGGCAACTGGAACGACAGCTCCTGTCGAGCGAGTGGAGTACAGGGTTCGGCACAAGGATGGTGGCGAGTGGGGATATGTAGGAGAAGCTGTGCCAAGTGGAGTTACAGGGGGCGACAATAGGTTTCCTTTTCAGCATCTTTTTGAGTTGCCTGGGCTATGGGAAGTGCGAGCTACCGTTCTTCTTCCGGACGGCACTAGTCTGGAGTCCGGTCCGGCGACGGTGAATGCAAAGGAAGGTGTGGCTCCACATCAGTTGCGCTACGCCAGTGATAGCGCACGCAACCTGTTGGCTCGCCGCAATCCAAAGGTCCGTTCAAGCTCCGAGCATAAAAGCTATCCGGCGAAGTATTTAGTGGACAATACGGCTTATGGTGTATGGGTTTGCAAGGCCGAGGACAAGGATCCATGGTTCGAAGTTGCCACTTCCTCTTCGGTGAAGACGGACAGGATTCTTCTCACCCACGCTCGGACCCGTGCTGCGGCGCAGAATTCGAATCCCCGACCATCTAAGGTTGAGATATTTATTAATCGAGACACCACACCTATGACCGTGCATGTCTTGCCTGATTACGTTGAGAAGACCGTGATTGTGCTCGACAAACAGCGGCGTATTAGCAAATGCCGGGTACGTATCATTGAGGCCATCGACGGGGAAATCGGGAAATCTGAACTCGGGTTTTCTGAGATTGAGTTCCAGTTAGGCTTCGTGAACTGATTACTCTTTAGGACCCGCGAGACCTGTCCGTATGTGGTCGTGGTGCATGGTCATCCATCGGCGAAGTTCGCTGGGGAACCCTGTTCGATATCTTCCATAGCGCTGCGCCCACAGGAGAATGCCAGCCGGGTCTACGAAAGCGACAGCTGGCGAGGTCCACCCTTGGACAGTCCATTCACTTTCTTCCAAAGTTGTATCTCTCTCATGGAAGGCCACGGAAAATCCTCCTGATGCTTGCTGGTCGAAGGAGCTCTTGAGTCGCCCTGCGATGGCGGGGTCAATAGATTTTGGCAGAACTACAGTGATTCCTTGGCTTGGGTCTTCTGCTGCGTAATCCATAAAGAATCGGCTAAGGACTTCTCGAATACGTCCCTCACGCTCTCCTGTTTTTAGTGCGGCTAATTTTTTAGAGGTCTCTTCTGGGAACCACAGAAGTAATGTCCCGGAGACAGTCATTGGTAAGCCTAGCACTGGTCGGTGGATGAGCTCGCGCCAACTATCTTCACCGGGTCGCGTGGGATGAAGCCCTCCGCCGAGGGCCGGGCCTGCGGGTGAAAAGCGTATGCGGTCAAGTCTTTGCACTACGGGGTTACGAATTCGCATTGCTCCTTGGGACGTGAAGAATCCGATTTTCCCGTGAATAGGTCGGCCATCGAGAGTTGAGACCACGGCGACTCTTTGTCCTTCGACTAAAAATTCAGCAGTGGGTCCATCGACAAGAATCTCTAATGAAAAAGTGGGGTCTGGATTTTTGAAAGCGACGGCGCCGCTTTGCCCTCCGCGTCTGACATAAAGGTCTCTCAAGTGCCAAGACAGTCGATCTGTGACCGCGGCCGATGGCTTTACTCCTGCGGAATAAGCAGCGTCACCGACTTCAAAGCCAAAGCGGATGTTGCGATCTCTCCGGGTCCACCCAAGGCAGATGCCGCCTGATACAAAGGCTGTTGTCATTTCTATTTGAGCGGACAGCTTCCATCGCCCGGGATCGAGCCATTCTTTGGACAAGGCGAAGGCATCCCTCCAGCGGGACGCTCTATCCATGGTGTCCGTCCCTTTTCGGGGTTCTTTCCTTCCAACATGGAGATCGCCTTGCTTGTCCATATACCAGAGCCCTTCAACTCTTCGATCCTCATAGCCCGTAAGGCCATCTTCTCCCCACCCCCCGAGGCTGAGTGCTCGTGGTGGGGTGTCGAAGGGATGTAGCCCAAAGTCTTTATTTTCCAATCGAACTTTCACCCCAGGAAGAACCATATACAGAAGGGGAAGCCCAAGCAGTGAAGCCAATTTGTCGTGGTCGGAAGCTAGAGCCGAGGCGGTCATGCTGAGCCCTTTTGAGTTGTAATCCTTCGCTGCCATAGCTAATCGTTCTAGAAATCCTCGCGTGGCTGGGAGACTTGCAATAAATGGTGCAGGCTCTTTTGGTGGGGGACGATGTGGCCCACCTAGGCGGGCCCATGAATCAATAACCCAGCCGGCATCTTTTGCGCCTAATCGCTGAAGGATTTTTGAAAAGTCATCAAGAACGGCATCTGATGGTTCGTCCACTCTCAGGGACCAGGTAAAAGCATCGACAGCCTCCTTTTCGCGGCCAACGCCTAGAAGAATCTCCCCTGCTACTCTTGCTTGGTCTTGGCCGAACCATGGCTCGGTTCTGCCGCGTAACCAAGACCACGTAGGCTCGTCCATAATCGTTGGGGACGGGTCTCCTTTTGGGGTTTTAGTTGTGTACCGCGATGTCCATGGCGCTTTATTGCGCCAATGAAAACCCTCTAGGAATGTTTTGAAGTCCGCTGCAAATTCTTTCATCCCATCGGGCCGTCCGTCTTGACCGTCGGCAAAGAATGCGGCGAAAACAGCAACGGGATCTCCTCGAGATCTCTCTTTCCCTTCCATATAGCTCTGAAGCCGTTCCGAGTAAATCGGGATTAGGGGTTGCCCTTGTTCCGGATTTTCGGGACCTGCCCAAGTGTTGAGGTAGACCCAGAGTGCATATCCAGCGGTGTAGTTGTCACGGTATTCCTCAGGTCCGCTCCCTACTAACTCTTCTAGTTTTTCCTGGTTCCCGTATCCCATGTTCAGTGCGCCGAGGAGGGTTCCTGGAGAGGCATGGTTTGGGACAAATTCAGTGTCATAAATGCTGCCATAGGCGGCTCCTGTCCATGTTGCTCTTCCTTCCGAAAGCCACCCGGGTAATCCGCCGAATACTGCTCCGTCGAAGCGGTGAGTAAGTTCGTGGGTAATCCCCCTCCCTAATCCGGGGATATTTCCGCATGTAAATTTCAGAGTTGTAGTGTCGCCACCTTGAAACCCACCAGCCCACCAAAAAGGAGCTCCTTCCATCTCTAATCCATGAGATTCAGGTACAACTCGCAGAATCCCAGGTCGCTCAGTGAAAGGATCTTGGTCGTACCAGCCAGCAAGTCGCTCGTGATGGTGTTCCACGGTTGTTGCTGAGCCATGTAGCGTTCCCCACCCGCAATTGGTTTCTATTCGGTACCACGAACGTGGGGATAGGGAGACTCCTGGGTTCTCAAATCCACCGTGCGCCTGCGTGAACGCTCGTTGTTCCATCAGGTCCATTTCTTCTAATTCTTCGATACTCCATATCTGAACATTGTTCAGAAGAAGCCGGCGTGCTCGATTCACTGAACCAGCTGCACTGCCCATATTGGTTGCCCAGCCTGGGGCTGGAGGCCCTTCCAAATCTTTAAAGCGGGCTTGTGCTGCCATGCCTGTGAGGCACCGACCTGCCCGGAGAGCGATCTCCGGTTTTCCAGAACTAAAAGCGGTCCTAATTACATCTTGCAGTGCGGTGTGCACTCGCTTCATCCCGGCATGATTTGGCGCAAGGTTCGCATCGAAATTGGCCGCCGGTCCATTGATAAGGG
>DNPI01000009.1:4639-7502 GCA_003501525.1 Planctomycetota bacterium | reverse complement strand
AAATGGGCGGAGATCATATTTGAAGTTGTGCCTTACCGTCGTGACCCTGCTCCAGTCCGCATAGAGCACCTCGGTGCAGTTCCGGCTTCCGGAGGGGGTGATAAGCGATGAAGCGCTTGGGGCTAGTTTTTGTCTTTTTAGTGGCAATCCCGGTGGTGTTTGGGCTGTTGATGAAACAAGTTCCCCCGGCTTTTATTGGCGTTAAGCAAATTAACATTGGTGGTGCTGGAATTGTTCCCGTTGACTACCCGACAGGGTTTCATCTAGGAGTTACTGGCTATCACAAATGGTATTTTCTTCCACGTAAAACGCATTTCCTGCATTTTTCGGATTCGCGTGCCACAAGCCGGGCGAAGTTCGGAAGATCTACCTCTATAGAAGATTGGAATGAGCCGCTTTCGTTGCGTACCACCGACAACAACCTTGTCGATGTGGAGATTTCGATTCCTTATCGGATTAAGGAGGGTGGGGCTCACCAAATCGTTCAAGATGGTTACCTTTTAAGTTACCGAGAGCTAGTGCGTGGGCGAGTTCAGGGTGTTTTGCGGGCTGAGCTTGCCAAATTGACTTCAGAGGATTTACAGGGAACCGATGCGCGAATTTCGCGGTGTAAGGAGACGCTACCTGTGCTAAATAAATCTTTGGCGGACTTTAATGTCGTGGCCGAAGACATTCTTATTCGCAGAATTGGTTTCCAGCCGCAATATGAGGAAAAGCTTCAGGAGAAACAGTATTTGCGGCAGAAAGCAAACCTGGACTCGGCTCTGACGTTGCAGGCAGAGGAAGAGAAAAAGACGAATCTTATTGAAAGACAAATTCAAGCGGCGGAGCTGGAGTTGACTCAAAATTGGGAGAAGAAATTCCAGGAGGAGACATCTCGCTACCAAATTTTAGTTGCCACTATCAAGGCCGAGGCAGAGGTTTATTCCGCAAAAACACGAGCTGAGGGCGAGGCGGAAAAAGTTATCCTTGAAGCGAATGGTCAGTTAGCGGTAGAGAAAGCAGATGCGTTGCGTAATGAATTGCGCACGGCGGCCCTGTCCGCGGAAGGAGGTGACACACTCCTTGCCCTTGAGGCGGCGGCGAATCTAAATATGCCGTCTGTAGTGTTGGATAGTCAGAATCCCGCCGTGCCAATGATTCTCGATTTGGAGCGCATGGTCCAGCTCTTGGTGGGTTCCGGGAAATAAGGCCGGTTGCGGTTTTTTAGGATTTTTCTCTAATTGCCGTCGAGTTTTTCTTCTCCAGCGAGTGGGACGCTCGTTGAACTTCGGAGCGCTCTAGCATTCCAACGAGAGTGCGGCTGCGGCGATTTAGCACGACAGCAGCCGAATGGCCCTCGTAATCCTGGAAGAATTCCCTTGCTTCTATCAGCGTTGCAGTGGCTGGCATAGAGCTCCCCTCGACGGAGTGGGTGGCAAGGTCGCCCGCTGTTACTAAGCGTGCGGCATGTCGATCGTAAGCCACGCGGTCAAGGTCGCCGAGGGCAATGATCCCGGTAAGCCGCCCTTTGTCGTCTACGACAGGGAAATGGTGATAAGGCGAATGGTCGGCAAATCGGAGGATTTCATCTAAGCCGGCACGAGCGGGGAGTGGCACAGGGTCAGGGCGCATAAGGTGACGAACTTTGATTTGGGAAGGGCGCAATGTCGCGGCAGGCTGTCGGCCCTGTATGACCCATGAAAAGGCTCCTAGCCATGGATGTCCCTCTTCTCTCTGGGTCCCGTGTATAAGCATTCTGCCCAGTGGAACTTCTCCAGCAGAAATTGCTAGGTGCCGAACAAGGAGGGGCCCAGCCAATTCAAAAAGGATTGCAGCGCCCAGGATGATATTTCGTAGTTGCTCGCCCAAATAGGGATCGTATTCCGCTACATACCCTGCTAAGGCGATGGCTGCTCCAGCTTGGCAGAGTAGGCCGAGGCCTATCGGGGGGCTTTGTGAATCAGCCACCTTGGGTAGACGAAGGTTCCCGATTTTCATTCCCAACCTAGCTCCTACTACTTTCCCGATTGTTCTGGTAAGAGCGTAGATGCCCACAGCAAACCAGCTGGCCTGTATAACCCCGAAATCTAGATGCATGCCGTTAATGACAAAGAACGCTACGAACGCTGGCTGCGCAAAAGATTCCATAGCCCCAGTGAGTGGTTGGAAAACACGAGAGCGATTAGCGACCACAGCACCGGTTACCAGGAAGGCCAGCATGTGTGGAACTCCGGTAATCTTGCAAACTCCAATAGTTAGCAGGAGGACTGTTAGGAGGGGGACTGTGTCGCCCTCTCTACCTGATTGATGGCGGAGGAAAATAAGAAGATGACCTGCAGCGAAACCGTAAAGAATGGCCCCTCCTGCGTCCCACAGAACGGCTCCTGGGCCGGCTTCTCCCCCTGAAAGAGCGACGAGAACTAGTAGAACAGCTTCAAAAGCCAGTATCGCCCAGATATTGGAAAGGGCCGTAAGGGTGAGAACAGCATCGGTAGTGGGTCCTTTTGATTGGTACTCTTTAAGGACTAGAAGGGTGGTGGCTGGAGCAACGGCTACAGCCATTACTCCAAGGAGCAAGGACCCTGAGAGTGAACTGAGGACTGGAAAAGAGAAGGCTGCCACAAGAGAAAAGGTGAAAGCTGCTTCAATCCCTGAAAGTCGTAGCAAGGCAGATCCGCTTCCCCGCATGCGTTGTAAAGTGAACTGACCTCCAAGTGCGAAAAGGACTAGTGCCATAGCGAGGTCGTTCACAGGGCCTCCTAGGGCCCTCGCGGCGGCATGTGGGACGAGATCGAGGCCGTGAGGTCCGAGACCTATTCCTGCTGCGATAAAGCCAGTTAACGCGGGAAGCTTAAAGAGGCGGGCGACTAGGCCTCCAGCC
>DNPI01000009.1:1321-4325 GCA_003501525.1 Planctomycetota bacterium | reverse complement strand
CCTCCAGCCATACCGGTTACGAGTACTAGGCCAAGGACCAGGAGAATCCCGCCGCCTTCCATGTCAGTGAGCCTGTGCCCAGTCGGAACCTTTTCCTATGTCGACAACCAAGGGGACTTCAAGGGAATAAGCTCCCTCCATCTCTTCTCTGACAAGGGATTCTAAGGCCGATAATTCGCTGTCAGGGCAGTCGAAGACCAGCTCATCGTGGACTTGAATAATCATCCGAGCCCGCAAGCTTTCCTGGTGTATCCGCCTGTCTACTCGCAGCATTGCTATTTTGATGAGGTCCGCAGCCGATCCCTGAATTGGCGAGTTTACTGCCATGTTTTTGGAGAAGGCGGCGACCCGGCCATCTGAAGAGCCTAGGCCCGGAACGGATCTGCGCCGGCCAAGGAGAGTTCGTGTTTCGCCTTTTTCCTCAGCCTGTTCAAGTGTTGTGTCCAGCCATTTTCGGACCATAGGAAGGGCTGCAAACCAGTGTTCAATAAACGTTTTAGCTTCGGATATAGATATCCCTAGTTCGCGGGCTAGCCGCTGTGACCCCATTCCGTAGAGGATTCCAAAGTTTACGGCCTTTGCGCGAGCTCGTTCTTCAGAGGTCACATCTTTTTCGGGGATTCCAGCCACAAGGGCAGCGGTGCGGGCGTGGATATCTGCTCCTTCGGCAAAGGCGGTGCACAATGCAGGGTCTTTGGAGAAGTGAGCTAATAAACGCAACTCTACTTGCGAATAATCTGCGCTAACCAAAGACCATCCTATTTCTCTAGGAATGAAAGCTTCGCGAATTCGACGGCCCTCCGCGCTTCGTATGGGAATATTTTGGAGGTTGGGGTCGCTGCTCGACAACCTTCCTGTCGCAGCTATGGCTTGGTTGAAGGAAGTGTGAATGCGCCCGGTTTCAGGGTGCACGAACTGAGGCAGTGCTTTGACAAAACCGGATAGGAGTTTTGAGACACTTCTATGTTCTAGAAGTGCGTCAACGGCTGGTACCCCTGCATACTTTTCCAAGGTAGGGGCATTTGTTCGCCACCCTCCTGTTTTTGTTTTCCCGGGGGGGCTTAATCCCGCCTCATCCTGGACCTTTAGTGTTTCAAAGAGAATTGGCCCCACCTGCTTCGGAGAGTTGAGGTTGAACTCTTCCCCCGCGAGCTCGTAGATAATTGCGGCCAAGTCCTCTATGCGTGCGTTCAAGGTTTCCGAAAGGGACTTAAGCCGATCTGGGTCGACGGCTACACCTTCTTGTTCCATCCGAGCTAGGACGGGAAGCAGAGGTATTTCTAAGTCGTTCATTAAGTCCTCCAGCTCGTGCTCAGCTAACTCTTCTCGGAGGGGTGGAGCTAATCTCCAGGTTGCATCGGCATCTTCCCCGGCATATTCCCTGACTCGGTCTATTGGTACCTGATCCATGGTTATGGAGTCTTTTCCTCGACCCAATAGAGAGGAAGTCGGGACTTTGTGAAGGTTGAGGTACCGCAATGAGAGCGCATCGAGATTGTGTTGCTCGTCAGGGTGGACTAGAAAGTGAGCAATCATGGTGTCGAACTTGATGCCTTGCATTGCGACACCGTGTCGTGCCATTACTTGGAGGTCGTACTTGATGTTTTGCCCAGTTTTAGGGATTAGGGGATCCTCAAGGGCAGGTTTGATGAAGTCGACAGGGTCTTCATTATTTGGACCTGTAAGCTTTTCTTCTAGATTAAGGGGCAGATAGAAGGCTTCACCCTCCTTCCAGGAGAACGACATTCCCACTAAATTAGCCTGCATCGGGTCCACTGAAGTCGTTTCGGTGTCGAAGGCGAAGCCTTCTGATGAGTTCAGACTGTCGCGGAGAGTCGCGAGCGCTTCAGGTGAATCTACCAGCTTGTAATCGCCGGCTTCTTGATGGGCCTCCGCATGAGCTTCTTTGGAGTTTTCAAAAAGATTTGTTTGGACAGGCTCGATGTCCAAGATGTTTGGTTGCTTTTTCTCTAACCGACGCGAAATGGAGGTGAGATCGTGATCTTGGAGAAAATCTTGCAGCGCCGCTTCGTCGCGCGCAAAAGGAGTTAGTTCAGTGGGCTTGCCGACCTTTAGATCTGTTCGGAGGGTTACTAAATCTAGAGCTTTGCGGACCTGCTCTGCGTACGTAACTAAATTTTCAGCTAGCTTGCCCTTTTCTTCTTTGGGACCACGGGTGAGAATGGCATCGAGGTTGCCGTATTTTTCCAGTAGCAGGGTGGCTTTTTTGGGCCCTACTCCCGGTAAGCCAGCTATGTTGTCGGAACTGTCTCCCACCATGGCTTGCCAATCGCACATTTGATTGGGTGGCACTCCATGTTTTGCCTTAATCTCTTTGGGGCCCATTTCGAGGCCCGGCTCGTTGCCCTTGGGAGGTGGGCATTGCAAAACCTTTTCAGTAACTACTTGGGCGAGATCTTTGTCGCTGGTGAGCAGTAGGACTTCTAGGCCGGCTTCTTCACCTTGAACGGCTAAGCTAGCAAGTAAATCGTCAGCTTCGAAGCCTTCTTGGTCAAAGGATGGGAGGCCGAGGAGCTCGGTGACCTCTCGAACCCAGGGGAACTGAGCTATGAGGTCTTCGTCGAGCTCCTCGCGATTGGCTTTGTAGGAAGAAAGTAGCTTGTGCCGAAATGTGGGCTTGGGGAGGTCCCAAGCAACTGCAATGAAATCTGGCTCATAGTCGTCAAGAGCCCGTAGAAGGGAAGCTAGATAGCCATGCAGCGCACCCGAAGGTCGGCCTTGGCGATCACTTAAGCCGCGAATGGCAAAAAAAGCTCGAAATGTGAGGGCTGTCCCATCTACCACGAGTAATCGGTTCATTTAAGGGCTCCGAGTAGGAGAAAACCGCCGACTAGCAAAAGTGCGAAGAGCAAAGTTCCCCACTCGAACCAGCGGTCCATCCACTCACGTACTTTAGGACCAAAAATGCGTAAAAGAACACCTTCGGTTCCGAAGCGGAATCCTCGCCCCACTGCACTTGCTCCGAGGAAGGGTATTAAAGGGA
>DNPI01000009.1:0-917 GCA_003501525.1 Planctomycetota bacterium | reverse complement strand
ACGCCCCACTCCGCATACCAAATCTCAACCTTTCCCCAGAGAGCTCTGTCCGCATCGTAAAGGTCGAGGAGTGCGGAGCCAATTGTGTCCATGAAGAAAGCTCCGAGCAGCCAGCCTGCTAAGGCGCCGGCAACTGAGGAGAGGGTCGTGACTGCGGCGAACCTTATGGCGCGATCGGGGCGACCTGCTCCCATCGCCAGAAGCAGGGGGTCAGGTGGAATAGGGAAAAATGATGCTTCGGCAAATGAAACCGCAGCAAGGGCTTTTTCCGCCCAAGGTTGGTCAGCCAAGATTAATGTTTTTTTGTAGGCTCGGCGCAGAGCGGTGAACATCAATCTATGGCTCTTAGGTCTTCAATGGTCCATTCCACCGAGGTCTTTCCTCGGAAGCGATTAATGGTTGGGTGGAACACTACATCTATTTTTGAGCCCTCTGCTAAATTGCTTACTCGGTCCATCATTCGCCAAGCTAGAGCTCTGACGCCCTCGCCATCTTTTTCCAGTTGGAGCTCTGCATGTGTTCCATCGCCAATTCCTCTGGGGGCCTGCATGAGGTGCATGCCGCAGCAAAGGAATCGTGGCTCGGGGAAAGTTTCCCCCCACGGCCTCAGGCCTTCAAGGTCTTGTACGACTCTAGCAGTGAGGTCGCCGGGTCGAACTTCGGTGTCTATTGCTAGGCCCGCAGGTGGTGGTGGCGTAAGACTGCTAGCGGCATTCTCAAGGGCATCCGCAGCCGCTTGAGCTTCCTTGGGGTCGAGTTCGAAGCCGGCAGCCCGAGCGTGGCCTCCTCCTTTTAGGTGGGGACTGGCTTTGATTAGCAGAGAGGCTAGATCCCAGCCTTCGGGTCCGCGTGCGCTTCCTCGTGCTATATCTCCTCCGGTGCCTCCCCAGAGGAAAACAGGGAGCCCTGTTTGGTCT
>DNPI01000109.1:2398-2663 GCA_003501525.1 Planctomycetota bacterium | reverse complement strand
ACAGAATTCAAACTTTAAGGGCACTGTCTGAGTAGACCTCACCGCCCTGCTCAGCAAAGTCACTGGATTTCTCTTTCATGCCCTTCTCTAGGGCTTCCTCCGGAGACCAACCGTTTTCCTTAGCGTAAGCACGTAAATCTTCAGTGATTCTCATCGCACAAAATTTCGGGCCGCACATTGAACAAAAATGTGCCGTCTTCGCGGGTTCCGCCGGGAGAGTCTGATCATGGAAAGCACGGGCTGTAACCGGATCAGCGGACAATCG
>DNPI01000109.1:0-2064 GCA_003501525.1 Planctomycetota bacterium | reverse complement strand
TTGATCTTCCCAACGGAATTCAAAACGAGCTTTCGACAAAGCATCATCCCACTCACGAGCTCCGGGGTGGTTCTTTGCTAAATCAGCTGCATGGGCAGCAATGCGATAAGTAATCACTCCTGTCTTTACATCGTCTCGGTCGGGAAGCCCAAGGTGCTCCTTCGGAGTCACATAGCAAAGCATTGCTGTTCCATGCCAACCGATGTTTGCCGCGCCTATCGCAGAAGTGATGTGGTCATATCCCGGCGCGATATCTGTCACTAAAGGTCCCAAAGTGTAAAAAGGAGCCTCGAGGCAAACTTCTTGCTCTCTATCAACATTTTCCTTAACCCTGTCGAGTGGCACGTGACCAGGCCCTTCAATCATCACCTGCACATCATTGTCCCAAGCAATCTGGGTAAGTTCGCCCAAAGTATCCAGCTCGCCAAATTGGGCTGGGTCATTAGCATCAGCGGTTGAGCCAGGACGCAAACCATCCCCGAGGCTGAAAGTGACATCGTAAGCAGCCATAACTTTGCAAATTTCTTCAAATCCTGTGTAAAGGAAATTCTCCTTGTGATGCGCAAGACACCAAGCAGCCATAATCGAGCCTCCTCGCGAAACAATCCCCGTAACGCGTTCCGCCGTCAAGGGGACCCACGGCAAACGCACGCCTGCGTGGATAGTGAAATAGTCCACTCCTTGTTCAGCTTGTTCGATAAGAGTTTCAATATAGGTCTCGAGATTCAACTTAGAGGGGTCTCCGTCGACTTTTTCGAGCGCCTGATAAACAGGAACGGTCCCAATGGGGACCGGTGAGTTCCTGAGAATCCATTCGCGGGTCTGGTGGATATTCTCCCCTGTCGACAAATCCATCACAGTGTCAGCACCCCAAAGGGTAGCCCACTGGAGTTTTTCAACTTCCTCCGCAATCGAAGAATGAGTAGCCGAATTACCAATATTTGCGTTAATTTTCACCCGAAATGCTTTGCCTATAACCATCGGCTCAAGCTCTGGGTGGCAGCGGTTAGCCGGAATTACAGCACGACCTGCGGCCACTTCTGACCTTACGAATTCTGGTGACATGCGCTCTCGAGTTGCAGCAAAGGCCATTTCTTCCGTAATCACACCGCGTCGGGCATAGTGCATCTGTGAAAAGTTCGTGTCACCTCGCCTCTTCCGTATCTCAATCCATTCGCTGCGGACGGGAGGAATACCTTCCTTCGGGTCGCAACCTTGTGGACCACTTGGATCATCTAAATCAAGAAAAGAACCGTCAGTAAGATGAATGCGTCGAACAGGAACCTGGAGCGAAGCTCCTTCGTGCTCTACTTCCTTGCGTATCTGCTCCGAACCCGGCCAACATTCTTCATACGTCGGGATACTACGGGGCCGAAGCTCACCATCTTCTGTGGTATTGCGGCTTAGGAGGGGGGATGCCATAGCACCACTATCTCCTGCGGAGCCGGCCGACTCAAGGAAACTCCTCAGTCTGCGGTGCGAGTTCCAAGAACCACCTCTATCTCCATTGGCTCTCCGTCTCGCAAGAGCTGCACCAAAACTCTTTCGCCCGGTTTTGCTTCTCCCAGAGCGTCCATAAAGTCATAGATATCCGCAATGGGCATATCCTTCATTCTTTTCAAAACATCTCCTTTCCTTAAGCCCGCAACTGCCGCAGGTCCACCCGGAGAAACCCCTGCCAATTGCATCCCTCCCCCAACGGGTTCAGCTCCGTAATCCGGTATTGACCCAAACCAAGCACCAGCCCCGCGCACAGGGCCTCGGCTTGGCTCTGGAGGAGGAGGGATATAAGCAAGAGATTGAACAGGAACTCGAGTCAATTCAACAACCCACGCCACTACAAGCTCGACAAGAACGGCCATGCGGGGGTAATCAAGGTGCTCCCAGTCATCCGTGGGCTTGTGATAATCAGCATGCAGGCCCGAAAACAAAAAAGCACACGGGATTTCAACAGCATGCAGGCTCATGTGATCCGAGCCTCCACCACCTGGGAGTCGACCTTTGGATTTCCCAATCGACAAATCGGCAATGGCCATCTGTGCGTCCACTTGCGACTCTGCCTTA
>DNPI01000083.1 GCA_003501525.1 Planctomycetota bacterium | reverse complement strand
CAGGTCATACAGAGTGAAATGGATGGTATCTTGCCTTGTGATTCAGCAACTCTGCGTCAGCTTCCGGGGATTGGCGATTACACGGCGGCCGCTATCGCTTCGATATCTTTTCACGAGCCAATTCCGGCCGTGGATGGAAACGTTTGTCGGGTTGCTGCTCGTTTTCTGGGGCTGAAGAGCCCACTTGGCTCTTCAGCTTTGCGCGGACAAGCTCGGGATTGGGGGGAGACGCTCCACGCTGGGATATCAGCGGGATCAGCGGGGCAGCTCAACGAAGGTCTTATGGAGTTGGGGGCAACGGTATGTCGGCCCCGTGCTCCTTTATGCGGGACTTGTCCGATTTCAGAAAAATGCGTTGCCCTAGCAACAAATCAAGTGGCAGAAATCCCGAAGAAAGCGAAGAGAATGGACTGGAAAGAAGTTCATCTTCTTTATGGCGTGGCAAGTTGCCCTAGCGGAGTTTTACTCGAGGAAAGGAAGTCGGGCTGGAATCAGGGTTTGTGGGAGCCTCCGAGTGTCCCGTACGACCAAGAGGAAGAGCCGGATTTGGCTTGGAGGGAATCCAACCCTCAGCGAGGGGAATTAGGAGAAATGATGGGATCAGCCCGGCATACGATTACCCGTCATCGCATTCAGGCTCGGGTCCACCAGGTGGAAGGCTGGAACGGTAAAGGTGCTGTTGACCCCAGCACTGTTCCGCTTTCTAGTCTAGGGAGAAAGGTACTTTCAATCGCGGGGGTTTTAGGAGGCCTTCTACTATTGAGTCCTGATTCATTCGGGCAGGACGTGGTTAGCATCCCTCGGACGGTAGACATCCCTCGGTTGGATGGCGTTCTCGAGCCAGTCTGGGATGGCGCTGCAGAGATTGGCCCTTTGACTGAGGTAGAGCCAGTTGAGGGAGATTTAGCCGACCCTCCTACGGACATTCTCTTGATGCGTAATGGGACCCACCTGTTTATTGCGGTGACCTGCTGGGAACCTGAACCTGAAAATCTAGTGCTCCAAAATATGAGGAGGGATGCGTTTTTACGTGAGGACGACCGCATTGAAATTTTATTGGACACTTTTCAGGATGGGAAAAACGCTTACTTTTTCCAGGTCGCCGCAGCGGGGTCTCGCGGTGATGCTCTAATCGGTGAAGCCGGTCAAGATTTTAATAAGAAATGGGACGGCTTTTGGGAGGCTCAGGTGCGGACCCATTCCGATCGTTGGGTTGTCGAAATTGCCATCCCATTCCAATCCATAGCTTCTGGTGCGTCAGGAGTTTGGGGGGCCAATTTCCAGCGCTAT
Organism: Planctomycetota bacterium; assembly: GCA_003501525.1. Classification (GTDB taxonomy): domain Bacteria; phylum Planctomycetota; class UBA1135; order UBA1135; family UBA1135; genus UBA1135. Next base: position 4,529 of record DNPI01000083.1, on the reverse strand, counting down.
CGAGGCTCTGATAGAAGCGAATATAGATGGGCATCTCCGCTCAGGAGCATGGAGGTTTTCACTGTTGGGGGAGCAGGAGTATTAACCGGCCTTGAAAGCCCAGACCAAGGGCTTGGCTTAGAGTTTTCTCCTTTTCTTAAGGGGAAAGGGAGCAGGACTCATGGAACTGCTGGTGTCTCTTCGGAAGCAGCATTCTTTTCGGATTTCGGCGGAGAATTAAATTGGTGGGCGACTCCCCAGCTCAAGGCGTCATTGACCTTCAATACCGATTTTGCTGAAACGGAAGTCGATGACCGTAAGGTCAATCTGTCCCGGTACAGTCTTTTTTTCCCCGAGAAGAGGGATTTCTTCTTAGAAGACTCCAATCTATTTCGCTTCGGCGATCTTGGTGGAGTTGGGTATGGACGAGGCGGGGGTGGAAACCTAGTGCCTTTTTACAGTCGAAGAATTGGTCTAGTGGAAACGGAAGATAGCACGGTCGAAGTGCCCATTGAAGCCGGCGCGCGTTTAAGCGGCAGGGCTGGCTTGTGGGATTTAGGCTTTCTTGGTGTGCGAACGGGTTCAGCTGCAGGCGTTTCTGCGGGCACTTTGGGGGTTTTCCGTCCCAGCTATCGGTTAACTGAAAATCTTTCCGCTGGGGCTCTCCTAACAGGAGGGAATCCGGGGAGTCCGCATGGAAATTCTTTGGTCGGTGCTGATGTGCGTTACAGCACGGCTGGCTGGCTTCCCGGCCTTTTTGATTTCAATCTTTGGTTGGCCCGAACCGAGGATGAATCGACTGACACGCAAGGCGGAGCTGGCGGAATCCAGGCAAGTTTGCGGACGCGTGATTGGGATTTTCGTGGTGGAGTTTCCGGCGCTATGGGTCGGTTTCAACCAGGATTGGGATTCGTGCGTCGGCCGGGCGAAGTCCAAATACAGGGTGAGGTTGAATGGCAACCGCGACCAGATTCAGGTCCGGTACGAAAGTATATTTGGGGATTAGAGCCACAAGTGTGGCTAGATGGGGATGGGGAATTTGTCTCTGGTTCTCTTGAGACAGAGCTACTCGAAGTACTTTGGCATGACGGCTCCCACTTTGAGCTGAATGTGGATTTTCATGCCGACGACCCCTCTCAAGATGCTGAGATTCTTGATATTGCTATCCCAGCAGGTGAATATGACTGGCGTCGGTGGGGAGTTCAATACAGGACCCCTCAGGCGCACGATTTTTCCATCGATGGGCGTTTATCTACTGGTAGCTATTACTCTGGGACAATGGATTCTGGTTCTCTTTCCTTGAACTGGAAGCCTTCGCCCACCTTCAATGGGTCTCTGAGCTATAGCGAAAATCGAGGTGATCTTCCGGGAGGGGAATTTTTATCTCGCCTTGAAAGCCTCGACTTTGATTGGACCTTTTCTTCCAGGCTTAGTTGGCAGAACCTGATTCAAGCAGACAATCAGAGCAATTCATTGGGAATTCAAAGTCGCTTTCATTGGCTAATTGCTGATGGCCGCGAATTTTTTCTAGTAGCCAATTCTGGGTGGGAAGAAGCTCTAGACGGTCATGTCATCCCCACCTCAAATGATTTTGCATTGAAAGTGGTTTGGTCATTCCGATTTTGAGCCTTATATCTCCTCGCATTGCTGCCGTTGGAGTTTTGCTCCTTGTCGGTTTTTTTTCTTGGGGTGCTCGGGAAATGCTCCACTTTCGTTTTGCGGACCCCAACCCGATGGAATCTGGTGCTGCTTGGGTTAGCGCTGATGCCGATGGGCTGTACCACGCCCGGCGGGTTGCTAGGGCTATGCGAGAAGGTGAGGTTGCAGGTTTTGACCCTCTGCTGGATTTTCCTAACGGGGCTCTAATCCCTTGGCCTTCTGTTTACGACCAGGTTTGTGTCTTTTTGGCAGGGATGGCACTCCCCAATGATTTTTCCAACTCGTCGTTAGAGCAATTCCTTGCCTCCTTGCCTCTTGTTTGGGGGGTCGGCACATCAGTGTTGATTGCGATGATGGGGATACTCCTTTTGGGCTGGGAGGCCGGATTGCTGGCTGGTTGCTTGCACGCTTTTTCCTGGGGCTCTATCCACACTTCTGCTCCTGGGGTGGCAGACCATCATGCTTGGATTTGTTTTGGGTCGGCTTTAGTTTTTCTACTGCTCTCGCAAGCAATCATTCATCGCTCTGTGCGGCGTGGCGTTATGTACTCTGTTTTTGCCGGGGCCATTAGTGGTGTTTTAGTGGCTTCTTGGACTGCTGCGATTCTTGTAGTTGGGATAGCTGGCTGCGTCTTACTGCTTCTTCCTTTAGCTGGATTTAAGGGGGGACTTCGCCTTGGCTGCCCTTATCTAATCAGTGGTGGTTTATCGATTACCCCTTTTGCTTTAGGAAGCCCATGGCTGGAGACTTCTCCTTGGTCGATAGTTGAACTTTCTTGGTTCCAACCCATTCTTTTGTGTGTATCTGGATTGGCGTTTCTCCCTTCTCAGCTGAGCTCAGGTCGTGCAAGAACAAAGCTACTACAGTCGTTGGGCTTAGGCGTGGTTGTCCTCTTTGTTCTCGCCTTATCTGGGTGGGGGCCTGGAGAAGGGATGAAGGAGGCCTTCTCTTGGGTTTCTAGATCCGATTCGTTTATGTCTAGAGTGGCGGAATCTGAGCCCCTTTTGCCGCTACAAAGCAACAGAGAGGGAGGCTTTATTTCTTGGCTTGGCATTACAGGCTTGCTTTTTGTCTGCTTTGCCCCCCGCAGTTTCTTGCGAGGGATCCGGGTGGCACCCGAGCAGTTGCCTTGGATTGTTTTTGCTTTTTTCGGGCTTATCCTTGCTCTCACCCAGAGACGGTTTTCCGATTTGGCAGTTTTGGGAATGTCCGTTGTAGTTGGCGTGCACCTTGCGCCCATGCTTATGAAGCCTAGGAACGCCGTACGGGCAATCCTTTGTGTTGTTATTGCCGGATTGCTTCAGATCCCGACATTCGCCAAGTGGTCGGAACGTGGGATTGATTTAACTCCCCTTGAAGACGATCGCGTGGCTGGGGAGCGGGAAATGGCAAGGTGGCTTAAGGGTAGAGCTCAGGGAGTGTTATCGACTTGGGACCTTGGTCACCTCCTTGAATGGGAAGCTGAAGTGGGAACAGTTGTTACAAATTTTGGCACGTACCTTGGTCCTTCCGGTTGGGCAGACGCTGGCAACTTCTTTTTGGCTGACGATGCGGCTAAGGCAGAAGAGATTCTCAAAAAGAGAAACGTGGATTTTGTTTTGCGCCCGAGTCGGATGCTTCATTCGCTTGAAGCGCTTGTTAGTTCGAATTATTCCGAATCTGCAAACCCCTTCTACAGTCGTCAGTCTGCAGGGGAGTTGCAGCTGAGCCCCGCGTGGTATTCAACCCCAGCCCACCTATTAGGTGATTGGGGCGATCCTGATGGGCCGGAAGGAGAAAGGCCGCCTTTCCGTTTTCTCCGGCTAGTTTATGTCTCGTCTCTCGGGGACCATGACCCCCGAGTGGCTATTGGGGGCCAATCGCCTATTCCGGTTGGGCATATTTGGGAAAGGGTCGAAGGTGTATGGCTCGAAGCTCGAGGTCTTCCAGGAGAAGAGCTTCGGGTTGATTTGGAAATAAGCTTTTGGGAAGGGGCAAAGCCCTTTTACCGCTTGCGCTATGGCGATTCAGCGAAGGTTGGAGAAAGTGGAGTTGCTCGGCTGCGTCTGCCTTGGGCGACTGACCGCAACGGAGAGGCCAGAGTCGACAGGGCACGTTGGCGACTCGGAGAGGTTTCCGGAGACCTGATTGTTCCCGAAGAGGCTGTTCGCAAGGGTGCAACTCTCCCGCTTGGATAGGATTGTCACCTACATGATGGACGCCGCCAGAATTCAAAAAGCAACTATTCTCGGAGCTGGGACTATGGGCAATGGTATTGCCCAAGTCTGTGCTCAGGCTGGGATGGATTCGGTCCTTTTTGATGTTTCTGGTGAAGCGTTAGCACGCGGGCTTGAGAGCATTGAATCAATGCTGCAGAAGGCGGTGGAAAAGGGCAAAAAGACCTCTGAGCAGGCAGATACAGCCTTAGGTCACATTCGCCCGTCATCCGATTTGGCGGACGCTGTTAATGAAACTGATTTAGTCATCGAAGCGGTTCCTGAGGATTTAGATCTCAAGAAAACAGTTTTTGCGCAAATCGAGGAGATGGTCAGCCCGTCCACTCTCTTGGCAACAAACACTTCTTCGCTTTCAATTGACGCCATTGGTGCTTCTCTTGTTTCTCCGGAGAGATTCTTGGGTATGCACTTTTTTAACCCGGTTCCAGTGATGGCCCTTCTTGAAGTCGTGCGGGGAGACAAAACCGGCAGCCAGTGGTTAGACCTTGCTGTGGCCATTGGTGTGCGCCTTGGCAAGGAGCCCATTGTTGTGCGGAACTCGCCCGGCTTTGCGAGCTCGCGGCTCGGAATTGCTTTTGCGATTGAGGCTATTCGGATGATTGAGGAGGAGGTCGCTTCTCCCGAAGATATTGACCAAGCAATGGTGCTTGGTTATCGCCATCCAATGGGGCCTTT
>DNPI01000237.1:1214-16757 GCA_003501525.1 Planctomycetota bacterium | reverse complement strand
ACGTTGGTATTACTAATGGGGACATAGGTTTTTCGCGGATTATTTCGTAGAAGTTCTATGAATTAGTCATCATGAGACCATAGTTTTATCACTCGGGAAGCTCTGCTTTCCTGAGCCCCTCTATAAGAATTTCTTTTATAACTGAAGGTGCAACTTTCTCATAATCACTAAGGCTTTTTATCTCAGGCCTTAAGTCAGTATAAATGTTGAGGACCTGTTTTGCTTCATCAATTCTTCCGAGATGAGCGAGCATGCTTGCCTTCCATCCATAGGCACCTGTGAAATTAGGGTCAACTTCGATGCTCTTATTACAATAATTAATTGCCTCTTCATACTCTTCTAGGCCCACACAACAAAGTATCGGAGGATAGTACCTCTGCTGGTAGGGATTCAACTCAAGCCCCTTCAGTACGTACTTTTTCGCCTCTACAAAATCCTTGTTTGTCGTAAGGCTCAATCCATACTCGTAATTGGCTTCAGCATGATTTGGATTTATGTCAAGGGCCTTCTTCATATACTCAATCCGATTATCAAAATCTTTTTTAAAATTATAGGACTGACTTAAGACAATAAGTGCCTCAGGATTCTCAGGATCAAGCTGGTATGACTTAAGAGAATACTTGTGGAATTCTTCTTCTTTTTGTTCCTTCTGTTGGCCCCTCAAAGTCCCGTATGAACCATAGATTTCTTGTTTCAGGGAATTACATATTAAGACGTAGGCATCAGATAGGTTGCTGTCTAATTCAATTGACTTAAAGCAGAATTCTTTTACTTCATCAGATGCTTGTTTATTGTTATAAGCACTTAGGCCTCTAAGATATAAATCCCAAGCACTCATATTAGTTGTAGGTTTTTTTACAACCCTTGTCTCTTCTATGCTCTTAACTGCAGGAGAAACGAGGGCTGCAATCGAAGATGACACTTCATCTTGAACCTCAAAGATGTCGTCTAGACTTCGGTCCCACTTCTTTGACCACAAGTGGTGATCTTCCATTGCATCGATGAGTTGTGCAGTTATTCTGACTTTGTTCCCCCCTTTCCTCACACTACCTTCAACAATATATTTAACAGCCAACTCCTTAGCGGCCTCTTTAAGATTCGTGTTCTTACCCTTGTATGTAAAGCTTGAGTTTCTGGAGATGACGGGAAAGGTCTTCCATAGTGACAAATTGGTGATGATGTCTTCAGTGATTCCGTCAGCGAAGTATTCCTGCTCTGGGTCACCACTCATGTTTGTAAAAGGTAAAACAGCTATAGCGGGAGGTTTTGAACTCGAATCCTCAATTTGTTCCGAGACTTCCGGTCCCTTGCTTTGATTAGCACTATCTCTTCTAAACTCCGGCAGGTCTTTTATTTCAACTTTGTAAGTCAATACAGGATTGTGAATATTCTTCATCTCTTGCTCACCTGTAGAGACAAAATTCATGTCCAGTTTTCGACAAACTTCGTCGTGGAACTTTCCAGACAAGGATATCCCACCGGGCTCCGCCAGTGCCTCAAGTCTTGCCGCAACATTCACCCCGTCTCCATAGAGGTTGTCCCCCTCCACAATCACGTCGCCTAAATTAAGACCGACCCGAAACATCATTTTGTTTTCTTCTTCAACCTCCTCATTTCTTTGCTTCAAACTTCTTTGAAACTCTGTTGCAGCCACAACGGCATCAACGGGACTTGCAAACTCAGCAATAATCGAATCCCCTGCACTTCCGAAGACCCTCCCGTGGTTCGAGGTGATGCTCTCGTCAGTAATAGTCCTGCAGGCTTTAAGGTTTTTGAGGGTTCTATCTTCGTTCTCACCCATCATCTTGCTGAAGCCGACAACATCTGCTGCAAGTATCGCGGCTAGTTTTCTGCGAGGCTTATTTTCACCCATAACTTTTTGTAAAATTTATTTCAAAAAAAATGAAAATAATAATTATGATCTAGGGATAAGATCACAATTAAAAAGCAGAGCTTGTTCTTGTTTGGCTGTATCTATAATGACAAATAGCATTCCCAATCAGTTTACCTATAGTTTCGTATCATACTGCACCACAACTGTCCAACCCCCACTATAGGGTCCCTGCATGATTTGACAGCAAACCCCACCCACCCCACCCAAGGGGCCACGCTTCGATACATAGGAATCCTGGTTTGAGAAATAGGTGTCCATATAGGTGTCTATCAGCCATCAAAAAGCATATAAATCAATAGCAACTGATAACAATGGACTTGAGGCGTAAACCATTTGAATACCTTACTCTATAGCAATTAATAGCACTTGATATAAAACCCAAAATAAGCCATTTTTCGGACTTCTAATCAGTAGGTTGGAGGTTCGAGTCCTCCCGGGCGTGCCACACAACACAACTGCATAGAGCGAACCAGGAGACGCTACACTTTTGCCCGAATCTGTGGTGGGCATAGCTCAGTTGGTTAGAGCACCAGATTGTGGTTCTGGGGGTCGGGGGTTCGAATCCCCTTGCCCACCCCAGTTCCCGAGGAGGTATCCTCGGAGACATGATCGCGCAGCGATTAGCGAGAGTGGCGGAATTGGCAGACGCGCTAGATTTAGGATCTAGTATCGAGAGATGTGGGGGTTCGAATCCCCCCTCTCGCACTTCATGACTGAATCCCGATATTCTCGCCAAACCGTACTTCATCACATCGGTGAAGAAGGCCAAAGCCGTTTAGAGGCAGCCACGGTTGCCGTGGTGGGCTTGGGAGCTACCGGAGGAGCAGCGGCCGAGCTTCTTGCAAGGATTGGGATTGGAACGTTAATCCTGATTGACAGAGATGTCGTAGAAGAATCAACCCTTCCCCGCCAAACTCTTTTTAATAACCAAGATTCCACAACATCTGCTTCCAAGGCAGAGGCTGCAGCTCAATCTTTACAGGCTACGGGGTTGAATCAAAGCTTCATCGCGAAGGCTGCCGACCTCAATCACAGCAATGCAAAATCTTTGCTGAGGGATGCTGAACTGATTATCGACGGCACAGATAATTTTCACACGCGATACCTGCTAAACGATTACTCGATTGCACAAAACATTCCGTGGCTCTACATGGGAGCTGTAGGAACATGGGGCATAACCGGATTGGTCGTTCCCCCCGGACCTTGCCTAAGGTGCACATGGCCCCTGCCGCCGCAAACAGGCCAAGCTGCGACTTGCAGCACGGCGGGAATCATTGCTTCAGCCTCAACCGCTATTGCCGCTCTCGGCGTCACAGAAGCTGTTAAGTGGATACTCAAAAAAGATGAAGACCTTCTCAAAGGATTCGCCCACATTGACATATGGAGCCATGAGCATCGCTCCCTGACTGCAACTAAAGACCCTGCCTGCCCCTGCTGCGTCGACCACGAGCTTCCTTGGCTCAATGGGGACAATACCGATTCAGAAGCAGAGACACTCTGCGGAGGAGATTCGGTCCAAATCCCTGTCCTTAGCGGGCCAATCAATCTAGAAAGACTTGCCGCTAGGCTGAACCCCCAATGCAAGCCTACTAAACAGGGAGACACCTTGCGCTTTGAAACTCGCAACTGCGAAATTGTGATATTCGAAGACGGCCGTGCCCTTATACGCGGAACTCGCGACCCAGCTTTGGCCAAATCCATTCTCGCCGAAACCATTGGCGTCTAGCACCCCGCCCAGAGATGCAGTCGCTGTCGTCCTCGCCGCTGGCCGAGGAAGCCGCCTAGGGTTCCCTAAAGCTGCACTGGAAGTTGGCGGAGAATGGGCCCTTCCTCGAATCGTTGACGCTCTCAGAGAAGGAGGAGCGCACAAAGTAGCTGTCGTTTTAAGCAAGGAAAGCAAACAAGCCATCGAGGGCAAAGGAGGCACCGCTGCTGACGTCGTTGTTCTCAATCAAAATCCGGAAGCTGGGCGAACGGGCACCTTGCAAGTTGGCCTGGAAGCTTTAAATGCCACCGAAGAGGAATACTCTGTCCTCGTACATCCTTGCGATGTACCCCTCATTTCTCAAAACATCGTCAAGGCGATTATTAAATCATTTCAAGAATCACCAATGCCAGAGGAAGCGATGGCGCGACCAGTAACCCCAGGAGGCCGGGGTGGTCATCCGCTTCTCCTGGGCCAATCGCGAATACAAGACGTTGCAAGGTTCTCACCAGACCAGCCTCTTCGAGATCTGCTAGCTCTGCACACCGAGCGATTAATTGATGTCCCTGTTGAAGACTTAGGTCCTTTTATGAACATTAATCATCCAGAGCAGCTCGAGATGATTGAATCTTTCCTTAGCGGCTGATTCTCTCCCAGCCCGAAGGTAGGATCCCTCATATGGGAGTGATTGCCACCCTTCTCTTGAGCCTTGCCCCTCCAGCGCAAGAAGAGACACCTTGGCTTGAAGAATTCAGGACACGCACACTCGCTGCAAAATGGGAAGCGAGCCCACCTCCCCTCGAGGATTTGCCTCAAATGTGGGCAACGGCTCCCCTCAAGGAGAAGGGTCGCTTCGCTGCTGCTGCGGCACGAGGACTCAAAGGAAGTAAAACTTGCCTGGAATTCGCTCTACTTGGCTTGTCTCTTAAGCCAATCCCTCCTACAGCCTGGGATGCCGCTCAAACGTGCAAAATCGATGCACGACTGGAAATGGTACTGGCCAAGTTGGCCACTGACCCAGAGCATGCGGAAAGCGCTTTAGAGGCTGCCCTCAAACAAGGGGTTTTTCCATTCCCATCAAAGCCGAATTGGATAACAAACCTTTCCTCAAAGGAAAGAGCAATTGTGGCTGTAGGTGCTAAACATCTCTTGGATCGAGGGTGGATTCCGTCAAGCGACCTCGCAGAATTACTCACAACACTGCCAATGCTCCGCTCCCGCCTTCTGGACCTTCTGGCAGGCCGCGACCTCGACGACGAAGCCGAGCGCTTAAGAACGCTCGACGTCACGACATGGGCAGCAGAAGAAAAGGTGGCTTTCGATATCCTCCTACTCGACAACGGAGTCGCTATTAGCAAAAAACAAAAAGAGCTATTGCTAAAGAATCTATTCAGCGATGCGCTCCCGTCGGCAACAAGAGAAACACTTGCTGAGCGGGCCTTGCTCCATGCAGACATGTTTGCCGAAGAAGTTCAGACAATTAATTTCGCTGCACCTGGATACTTCGACTGGCTCCTGAAAGCTCCGGAATCAGCTGCCTATGGGCCCCTCCTTGAATACGCCTTAGGAACGAGCTTTCCCCCTGCAAGAAGAGGAAAGGCTGTTCTGCGCCTAATGCGAGCATGGGGTGAGAGAGCCACTGATGATTTGCTACCTCTAGTTCAACCGCGGCAGCACACAGAAATCCTGCGCTCAATTTTTGCTGGGATGCGCAACTTCGCACAAACTCGGCACGCGCCAGCTCTTCTCGCCGCTGAACCAGGAAAATCCTCCAACCTTGAAAGCATCTGGATTGAGGCTTGTGCTGCAGCGCTCCCTCTAACTGAATTTTCCCCATTACTGGAACAAGCCACAAAAAACGGAAGCCGATCCCTAATTCATAGACTAGGACGCAACGCTTGGGAAGATGGAGAACACGCAAAGCTTCTTGCTCTCTTCTGGGAATGGGTCGACTCTCCAAGGGCTGCTGTGTGGCAAGCCGGACTACGGCTTCTTGACGAATTGTTAACGCCAGCTGAGGTCGGCGCTGGGCTGCGTGCCCGGTTTGATGCTGAAGAATCGCCTAGCGGCCGATTCGCCAGAGTCCAACAAGCACAAAGTCTTCGAACACCCGAAGCCCTAAGCCTGTACTGCCACTGGCTCGCTTCTTCCGAAGGATTAGCCCACCCGGAAAGCGCAACCATGGCCGCCATCCTCTTCCAGGAGGAGCCTGCTCGCGAAATGTTTCAGACATGGTGGAATCGCAGAAAAAGTTTACGACCAGAGCAAGTCGCCGCAGCCGCCATCTGCTTAGCCCCGATTAACGCAGAAGCGCGAAAGGTGGTTTGGGAAATCCTGCCAGAACAAACTGCTCCTGCGCAACAAGCCTGGATAGTGTTCCTCTCCCAGGACCCTCAACCAGGCGACGCTCAACAGTGCGCCAATTTGATTCGCGACACGAAAACTACTACTCAAGTAAAAAAAGTTGGCGCTGTTGGCCTTGTGCGCAGCCTTCCAGAGTCCTACGAAATTTTTCAAGAAATTCTCTCAGAGCTCCTCAACAACCCAGACTCGGCCCCAGAATCAGCACGACAGATGGTCCTTGGGGGAATTCACTTTGGCGATGACGCCGTCCGAGACTGGGTGCGGAATCAAGTAGAGAAACTCGGAACGGATCATCCGCTGCGCCCCCGACTCACGTCCTCAGTTACACGAGCTCGCACCTCATCTCCACGTGCAAGCGAGTTGGCTGCGGATTCAAGTACTGCGCACAAGAGCCTACTGCTGGGATTCTCCGAGCTGCCTCCCTCAAGCAAAGCACCGGAGGGGAACAACGCAAAGGGCCTTCCCGGCTCTGAAGATTTCGCACAGCATGTAGGCATCCTGGGTGCTCACGGAGCAGTCGCTGATGCCTCCTTGGGTGAGTGGTTGGCCGCAGAACCAAGACCAGCCTTACTCCACCCTGATCGTTTATGGATCCTTGCACAAAACAAGAGCTCACTTCCAGTGTCCGCTGCTGCCGCCGCGGAAATCCTTCGGCGATTTGAAGCGCCGAGCTCATGGCGCCTGGCCACCATATTCCCGCAGCCACAAAAACTGCCCCTGAATTTCGAATTAGAGGTCGGAGCACTGTTCTCAGCACTCGAAGAACGCATTGCCAGCAACAACATTCTTGCTGGAACCGTGGATATTTTGACCAATGCGCGTGCACGATTCCCAGCAGACAGACGAGCCTTCGACCTAAGTGGTTGGTGGGCTCTGTCACATGGCCGCATCAATGATGCACGTGGATTCTTCCGCGCATCCATGCGCCGATCTGGGCTACTTCCGGCAATTCAAAGAGAGCCACGACTAGGGCTGGCTGTATGTGAGTTATTAGAAAATCCAGCGTCGACCGCTCTCGAGGACGAAATCAAGATGCACGAAACACGTGATCTTCTGGGAAATCGACTCTTTGGTGAGACAAGAGTGCGCCTTCAGGATTACCTGAACGAATAAAAAAGGAGCCCTCCCCGAAGGGAGAGCTCTAAATAAATTTCCTTACGTTTGCTTAACCGACTGTTTCGGCCAAGGAGTTCGAAAGGACTGGGGCACCGGCGACACCCAAGTCAACAGCTTGAATCCAGACATTCATTCCACCAACGTGCGGGGGCACGGATGCGGAAACACTGGCCGCGCCTGCGGAATCCGCAGTTACGGCAGGCAGCTGACGAATAGGCATGGTCAAATCAACAGTACCAACAGCTGTGTTAGTCGGACCACCACCGTAGACCGAATAGGCAATGACGCAGACTCCACCCGCATTAGCATTCGCCAATGACAGGGTAGTAGTGGCACCTGCAACCAGATTGGCAACAGAAAGGTTGAATCCACCACCGCCACCATCAGGAGCACGGAGATCGATGTCATCGAGAGACCACTCGTTGGCGTAGTCGCCTTCGTAGAGGAATTCAATGTCAACTGCAGCATTTCCATCGTACGCAGCAAGGTCAAGTGTTTCCTGACGAATACCACCTGCGCCAGCAGCGTCGATGAACCACTCTTCGTTTCCATTGACCATCACGGAGCAACGCAAAGTCCAGGTGGGGTAAACGTTCTCCTGAGTCCACTGAAGGAACACACCACTCTCAGCCGAGCAATCGACTGTAGGGCTAGCTAAACCGTTGAAGTTGTAGCCGGTGTAGTCATCGTGCCAGGCACTTGCAAAGCCATTCAGCATGTGGAAAGGGTCTAGCTCCCAGCCAATATCATTCCCGTTGTTATTTTCGGTCCAACCAGCGGGAGGAACCATGCCCGACTCAAAATCCTCAAACATAATCGAGTGACTTGGAGGAGGAGGTGGAGGCGCATCTTGAATGGTAATGTCATCCAGAGACCACTCGTTGGCGTAATCACCTTCGTACAAGAACGAAACTGAAACGGCAGAGTTACCGTCATAGGCACTGAGATCCACCGTTTGGTGCGTTACATAACCCGCTCCATAGTTGTCGATATACCACTCTTCAGTTCCATTGACGAGCACGGAGCAACGCAGGGTCCATGTTGGATAGGTGTTGTCCTGATCCCAATCAAGTTGAGCAGAGGCAGAACCTGTCAAGTCGGCAGAAGGGCTATCGAGACTGTTTAGGTTGTAGCCGGTGTAATCGTCGTGCCAAGCGCTCGCAACACCATTCAGCACATGGAAAGGGTCCACTTCCCAACCAGCAGCATTTCCGTTGTTGTTTTCAGTCCAACCAGCAGGTGGGATGACACCGGATTCGAAATCTTCGAATAGATATTGGGCTGGAGAAGAACTCGCAAGCAGTACAACTGCAGCCGCGATGAAAGAATTTCTAATCATTATATTAGGGGTAAAAGGGGGATGAGACTGGACAAACCTGTGTTGCCCATAACCCCAGAATACCCCAAACACGCGCTTTCAGGGGATTAAAAAAAGGAGCCCACCTTGTAGAAGGTGGGCTCCGAAAAGAAGCTTAAGCTTCTATTAACCGACAGTCTCTGCGACAGAGTTCGAGAGAGTCGAAGTACTCATGTCGACAGCCTGAATCCAGACAGATACGCCAGCGGCACCAGAAGGTACGCTCACGGACATTCCAGCATCACCGTTAGCGTCCGCAGTAAGGGCCGGTAGACGGTTGATAGGCATAGAAAGATCGACATCGCCTACAGATGTAGAGGTCGGGCCTCCACCAGCAAGCGAGTAAGCCATGATGCAGGTTGCGCCAGCACCAGCTCCGGAGAGGGAGAGGTCAGCAGAACCACCAGCGACGAGGCCAGCTACCGCAAGGGTAAAGCCACCACCACCGCCACCATCAGTGGCGCGAAGATCAATATTGTCGAGCATCCACTCGTTGGCGTAATCGCCTTCGTAGAGGAATTCCAGTTCAATCATGGTGCCATCGTGAGCACTCAAATCAGCAGCCTGAGCACTGACACTGCCAACTGAGGTGGCATCCTGGAACCACTCTTCGGTTCCATTAACGAGCACGGAGTTCCTAAAGCACCACGTTGGAAAGTGGTTGTCCTGAAGCCACTCCACATGCAGCCCTGTTTCATTCGTGGCATCAATTGTTCCGCCAGCGCCAACAATCAAGCTGTTCAGGTTATAGCCGTTGTAATCATCATGGATGACAGCATGGCCTTGTCCGATGTGGCTATCTGCAGCGTTCCACAATTCCCAACCATCAGAGTTGCCATTGTTGTTCTCAACCCAGCCTGGAGGAGGGCAAAGTCCAGACTCAAAATCCTCAAAAAGAATCGTAACGCTTGGAGGAGGAGGAGGAGCAGCGGCGTCGATAAGGACGTTGTCAACCTTCCAGTCGTTCGCGTAGTCACCCTCGTAGAGGAATGACAAGGTCACTTGCATGCCAGCATAGGCAGTCATGTCAACAGTCTGAGGACCACTGGCGCCGTTAGCGGCACCCTGGGCCCAAACTAAGTCTGCGTCAACATAGACCTTGTTCGCCAGGGTCCAAGTCGCGAAAGTGTTGGTGTTGTCCCAAGTCAAGGCTGGGGCTGTAGATCCTGTCAGGTCGGCAACGGAGCTATCGAGACTGTTCACGTTCATTCCCGTGTAGTCATCGTGCCAAGCTTGACCGGTTCCATCATCTTCCCAACCAGCGGAGTTGCCGTTGTTGTTTTCAGTCCAACCTGTAGGCGGGACACCAGAAGAAAAATCTTCGGAGAAGTATTGAGCCGAAGCTGATCCTGCGAACAGGGCCACTACAGCTGCGATTAAAGAAGTTCTGAGCATATTTTTAGGGGTTCAGATAAAGGGGTATGTGATAAGGGGGGGCCGCAAAGCAGGAACCCCATGCTTCAAGATACCCTAAACAGCCCTTTTTGGGGGGCATTCTTCAAATTTGCAATTGGAATTACAACTTTTCAGCGCTGTAGTTCCAGACGCAGAGGATCACCTCCCGCCGGTATCTCAATCATCCGATTAATCGCAACCTCACCGTCTATAAGGACTTCCAGCGAATAAGGTCCTGGCGGGACTTGATTAAACCGGAAAACACCATCTCCCGGCAAGTCGCGAACACCCTGAACCCTTCCGTCAAGCCCAATCAAACGAACAAGTCGAATCGCGAAAAAACCTTTTTCCACAGGCACAATTCCCAAAACTTGTCCGACCAGAGCACCCGCCTGCGGAAGATCGATAAGGCCTAAATCAATCGGACCAGCTCCATCGTGATTCAATTGCTCCATTTCCCAAGACACTCGACCGGGAGAAGTTATCTCAACGCTATACCGCCCTCTTGCCAAATCAATAATCCCGAAAGCCCCATCTTTATTCGGAAAGAATTCATGCGACTGCCTGGGCGCAATACCGCGAGAGGCCTCTAACGCAACATTGATGCGCACAGAGTCCAAGGGAGCCTCTGCCCCATCAATCCTTCCAACAAGAGAACCAAGTGGCAGTTCGAGATTCTCCCAATCCCCTCCCGAACGCACAGTCACATCAAACACAGCAGGAAAACCACCCGCATCAATCTGCAGAGTCGCAACCCCAGGCCGCCAAGGAGGAAGAAGAGATTCACCTTGCTGCCCAGTCTCAGGGACATGAAAAGGAAGCTCGCTCCACGTCCCGCGCCTTCCTGGATCCTGCCGGACAAGCGTTAAGGGAGCTCCGACCACCGGCTGGCCGGCTCGAAGCACGCGCACGGACATGCGAGTGTGACCAGACAAGGCCCATTGAACCTCACGAAGCTCTCCAGCCTGCAACTGCACTCGCAGCGTGGAAGCCAAAGGGCTTCTCGAATCCGTCCGCCGTTCATCTTCCTTTTCTCCATGTGGATGTCCCTTTTCATGGTCACGGTCTATACCCACCACTCGATAATCTGGACGGCCCGAAGCGGCCGGTGGCGCCAAAAGAAATGAGCCAGGAGGAAGATCATCCCACCGAACAAAGCCATCTGCATCCGTGACCGCTCCCCGCACGACAGGAAACCCCTCCTTAAACTCTCCCGGGTCTTCATGAAGATTGACAGGGAATTCACTTACCGCTCCGCCAGCATCATCAACAACCTTGGCCTTTAAAGATGCTGCTGGAAGGAGTTGAAGAGAGACCTCAACGCCACCAGGGCTATTCGTAACGTGCACACGCCTCGTCGCGACCCCTAGCCCGGGATGAGATGCCCGACAAAGCCATGCCCCCGTCGGTATATCAAAGAATTTAGCTACGGCTGCTTCTCCACGAGCTCGAGCTACCAACTGAAAGTGGTCCTTTCCCTGTCCTGAGGCTACCGCCCTCTCCACAACAACATGCGCACCTACCAAAGGGAGGCCATCCGGCCCCCGGACCCGAGCAGTAACAGACAAATCACCGCCTAGCACTAGGCGAAGAGGTTGCATTCCCTCCTTAAGCTCAATCCCCTCTAGTTGAACTGTGCCTCCAGCCCCCACCGCGGATAAGTCATATTTCCCAGGGCCAGGAGACTCGAAAGAGAAAGCACCGTGCATATCTGTCTCCGTGGGACCTGGAACCCCGTCCTTCCTCATATTCCTCAGCGTCACCTTTACCCCACCGGCGGCATTGCCAACGGAATCGACCACAGTACCCGTGACAAGAAGCGCCGGAGAAAGCGAAACTTCAACACTTCGCCCGGGGCGCAGTGGAGCAGTACGAAACAATGCATGGCCAGGAGCCCAAGCCGAAATGCGAAAAAACTTACCCGGATCCAGGCTGCGGAAAAGAAAACTCCCATCCGATTCTGCCGCCCGCGAACTCGCGTCAAATTCTTCCATCCCCATCGCCAAAGCACCAAAACCACCAACCTCAACTATCGAGACACGGGCCTGCTGCGCCAATGCACCCTGCTCTCGTTTGGCGAATCGGATTCGCCCTGCAATCACATCCTCCTCTACATTCTCACCTACCTCGACCCTTCGAGCATCGGCTCGCAAGGCAGACAACTCTCCTGCGCCCACGCCGCTTTCTGACGCAATAAGCGAGACAGTGTCGTGTCGGCCCTCTTCGTCGCTCGCATCACCGGAAGACAAGAGAGCAACAATCAAAGCACCCAGCAAGGCGAGGAGTGGCCACAGGAAACGACGGCTCATCATTTCAGACAGGCCGGCAGGAATTCAGGGCCCGCGCACAGAGGACGCGCGCCATCTTCTTCCGATAAGCCGGAGACATTGAGGTGTTCTTCATAGGGCGAACTTCAGCGCGAAGTAATTCAGACGCTTGTTCGACCACATCTTCTTCTAAAGATCCTCCTACCAAAACAGCCGCAGGTTCAGAATGCAACATTGGGACACTCTCATAAGCAGTTGTAGCAATGCGGGCATCTACAACTTTCCCATCTTGCCACCGAATTCCAGCCGCCACGCCACCTTCAGGGAAGTCAAAACTTTCCCGCAAACGAAGTTTTTGGTAGGCCACTGTCCATTCTTGCGCATCCTCTGCCATTTCGACGCGAAGTAGAAATTCTTCTCCGCCAACATCCTGGAAACGGCGAATTCCATCTGGAGCCCACAAATTATTCATTGAGACGGAACGCTCGCCTTCGCTAGTGGCGAGAAATGCCGTGGCGCCGTACGCAAGAAAGACTGGAGCCATGTCACCACTGTATGTTGCTACGCAAATGTTTCCCGGGTCTGGCATAACCCGGCATTGATCTGACTCTGCCTTCAAACAAGAACCATGAGCCCTCCGCCAATCCGCGGTCTGATTAAAATGCCAACAACGCGTATCGAGAAAAAGATTCCCACCTAAAGTTGCCGATCGCCGAATCAGAGGTGTTGCCACATGAGAAGCCGCTTCGACCAAAGCCGGAAACTGCTCCGCAAGCTCGGCATCGTTTTCAATTTCCCAAAGTGTTCTACCTGCGCCCAGAGAAGGCTCGCGCAATTCGGCAAGCCCCCGCAGGGAAATAATGTTTTCGCGGCAACCTAAGCCCCACTTGTAATTTGGCAAGAGGTCGGTCCCACCTCCCAAGAAATCCGTAGATTCGAATTCTTTGGCGAGGGCCACAGCCTCTTTAGAGGTAGCCGGTCGGTGAAGTGTGAAATCAGGAATTCGCATGAGATTTCACCTTTGCCGCTTTCTCTATCGCCGCCAAAACTCTTTCCGGAGTCATCGGGACCTCCTTCATTCGCACTCCAACCGCGTCATGAATAGCATTCGCGATTGCAGGGATTACTGGAGCCAGGGCTCCTTCGCCACATTCCTTGGCACCCAGCGGACCCTCAGGGTCAATCGACTCTACAACGATAGCTTTTATTTCCGGGGTCTCAATCGGAGTTGGAATCTTGTAGTCCAAAAGGGAGCCATTCAGGAGTTGCCCTTTTTGATACTTCATTTCTTCAGTCAGGGCTTGCCCTATCCCCATGTGAACAGATCCTTCAATCTGCCCCTCCACCGCCGTGAGGTTCAATGCGCGACCGCAATCATGCGCCGCCCACACCTTGCAAGGCCGAACAAATCCGGTTTCGGGATCAACATCGACTTCAGCAACAAAAGCCTGATAGGAATAAGTCGGAGACAAACCGGCACCTGAACCTTTGAAGGAACCTCCCAATTTCGGCGCACGATAAATCCCCTTAACGGCAAGGGCGCCCCGGTCAGCGAGAGCCTCTTTCAAGGCATCCTCAAAAGGCACGGCAATAGAGGGGTCCGAAGCGTGAAAGTATGTTTCCCCTTGGCCCCGTTGAAACCCGTCGGCGCTTAATCCAGTCAAACGAGAACAGGCCCTTTGCAATTTCCGCAAAACTGCTTCTCCAGCCCGCAAAGCTGCATTGCCAGCCATGAATGTAACGCGACTGGAATACGAGCCCAAATCGAGAGGCCCCGTATCCGTGTCCTGAGCTTTCACCCGACAGCGATCCATATTGACACCCATTGCCTCAGAAACACATTGGGCAAGCATGGTGTCCGACCCTTGTCCAATGTCCGCAGCCATCGAATGAATAGTTACACCTCCATCGAGGTCAATTTTTACGTGCACCGTCGATTGAGGCGTTCGCGTCCTGTGAATAGGTAGCGCCGAACCCGAAATATAAAAGCCACAGCCCACTCCAATTCCTCTGCCATAAGGCATCTTGCCGTGCTTTTCCGTCCACCCGGATTCATCTCGCACACGTTCCAGGCACTCGAGGAATCCAGACGACGTAATCCGTAAGTGGTTAAGCGTCGTTGTGTTTGCAGGCAGAGCATTTTGCATCCTCAACTCAATGGGATCCCGCCCTAGGTCTTCAGCAATTTCATCCAAACATGTCTCGAAAGCAAACCGGGCATTTACAGACCCGTGCCCTCGCATAGCCCCCGAAGCCGGCTTATTCGTGTAGACCCGGCGACCCGAGTACTTAAAAGCAGGCAGCCTGTACGGGCCTTGCGAAAGGACTCCGTTGTAATAAGTCGTCACGACGCCAAAAGACCCCCACGCACCTCCATCAATTAAAGCATGAGCATCAAGAGCAAGGATGTCGCCGGCTTCATTTGCCGCCAAGCGGATTTTGTAGTCGGTCGGATGGCGTCCATGGTTGTTTAGAAACACTTCGTCTCTATCAAAAATTAATTTCACGGGTCGACCAGACTTGCGTGCAAGCAAAGCAGCCACCATCTCGTGAGGGAAAGGGTCTGATTTTCCCCCAAAGCCACCCCCCACTAGAGGTTTAACAATGCGAACGCGATGCATCGGTAGCCCTAAAACTCGAGCCAATGACCGATGGAGATAGTGCGGGACTTGAGTCGCCGAAATCAGTGTCATCCGGCCATCTGCCTCAGGAACAGCAATGCACCCAATGGGTTCAGTGAAACCATGGTTGATGCCGTGGAAAACGAACTCTCCTGAAACAACGGACGCCGCAGCCTCGAAAGCCCCCTCTGGGTCGCCGAACTCCTGATCCACCTTTTTGTGAATATTAGTGCCAGCAACAGTGCCTGAATGGAGAGGTGTTTCCGTCTCCATAAGGGCATCTTTAGGACGAAGAACCGAAGTTTTGGGAGAGTAATTGACCCTCACAAGGGAAGCAGCTTCGCGTGCTGTCAATTCATCTTCGCAAGCAACCGCCGCAACAATTCCGCCCGAATACAGAGATCGCGGAGAAGGCAAAGCTGTTTCATCTTCGGAAATAGGAAGAACGCCGAACCGAACATCTGTCCCCGGCTCACCAGGAGCCAAAGCAGCTACAAACCCGTCAAGCGCTTCAGCATCAGAAAAATCGACTTCGTCAATCTCTGCATGCGGATGGTCCGCGCGAACGAGACGAGCATGAATCATCCCAGGAAGCGCGAAGTCCTCGACGTACATACCTCGACCGGACGACTTATCCATCGCATCCACCAACCTGTAGCGGCCGCCAGCGGTAGTAGAGAAAGGTGAAGTCATCACACGGACTCCTTCGCGCAACGCTCTACAGCATCAACAATTTTCACGTAACCGGTACAGCGACACAGATTCCCCGCCAAAGCTTCGCGGATTTCATTTCGACTCGGATATGGATTGCGTGCAAGAAGAGC
>DNPI01000237.1:0-923 GCA_003501525.1 Planctomycetota bacterium | reverse complement strand
ACTCGGATATGGATTGCGCGCAAGAAGAGCATCTGCTGCCATCAAGAATCCGGGGCTACAAAAACCACACTGACTAGCACCTGCGTCCGCCCAAGCTTCCTGAAGAGGAGCAAATTTCTCGCCATCCCCGAGACCTTCCACCGTTCGCACCTCTTTCCCTTCAACCTCTGCAGCGAGAGTTAAGCAGGAGAGAGTCGGTTCACCATCAATTTGCACCGCACAGCAACCACAAGTGCCGAGGTCACAACCGCGCTTGGTACCGGTCAAACCACATTCCTCCCTCAAAACATCAAGCAATGTCGCAGCATCACGAGAATAAACTTCTCGCGAATGGCCATTCAGTTTTAGGCGAAGAAGACGACCGGGCCTTTTCATTGGTACGCCGGAGCTTAGCTCCGGAATCAAAAAGCATTGTAGAAGGCTTTTAGTTCAGGTCCCAGCGATACAAGTCAGACAAAAGGAATCCTGCAATGTCCGCGTAAATATCATCGCCGGGAGAATGCTCCGGACGCGGCGACTCTTTGTCCACAGGAAGGCCCGCAAGCTCCGCCCGCTGTTCGGCTGTTTCAGTCTTCGCTACTAACATCCAAGTAACAAAACGCGGCCCTTCCATGTCTAAAAACCCGAGCTTTCCTGCACCCAAACGGCGCGTCCATTGCTTAAGCCAGCTCAACTGAACACTCTCATCGCTAAAACTCCGACAGGCGAATTTCCAAATTGGCTCAAGAAGAGTTCTGTCAGGCCCGACCGCTTTTTCTAATCGAAGACGCAACTGCTCCAAATCATCAGGGCCACCGGCCAAAGCCAAAACCCATGCCGCCGTCCAGTCATCCTCAAGAGGCCGACCTTTTTCGAATCGAGATCGAGCTGCAGGGAGCCTCCCTTTTCCAGCCATCTCAGCCGCACCAAGATTCTCTTTTGCT
>DNPI01000103.1 GCA_003501525.1 Planctomycetota bacterium | reverse complement strand
GAATCCACAGAATCCACAGAATCCGTGGTGGGAGTCACTGCCACAGGGCGATTTAAAGCATCCGGATTTGGCTTAGGCCTGTCCGAGGAGGGTCGAGGAACAGGAGGCTCTTCAGCTGCGTGCGCTTGGCCATCACTTCTCCTAGCCCTCTGCGACTTCGGCATAGGAATTGGAGCAGAAAGAGGCACTATGTCGTCTTGCTTCGAGGCTTCAGTTATCCCGCGTTCTTTGCGCAAATCCTTACCCCGCTCAATCGCCTCAACCAAATGGCCAAGAATAAGGCCAACAGAACGAATGGCGTCGTCATTTGCAGGAATTACTAGATCACAAAAATCGGGGTCACCATCGGTATCAACAACTCCGATAACAGGAATTCCCATTCTTTGAGCTTCGCGTACTGCATTGCGTTCAGTGCGAGGATCAACAACTACCAAAGCTCCTGGCAAACGAAACATGTCACGGATGCCATGAAGGTTTCGAAATATCTTGCGTTTCTCGCGAAGAAAACGAGCGGCCTCCTTCTTCGTAAGGTCGTCCAGGTAACCCTCTGTCTCCTTCTTCTCAAGGTCATCTAGATGTGCAATCCGCGAACCAATAATTTGGTAATTCGTAAGGGTGCCCCCAATCCACCTGTCATTAACGAAAGGCATTCCGGTCTCTTCATTGACCTTCGCAACTTCTGAACGAATCTGGGGTTTAGTCCCGACAAAAAGAACATCTTGCCCGGAACCAATCATCTCCTTTAAGAAGTGCTTAGCCCGAAGAATCCCTCTAATGGTCTCCTTCAAGTCAATAACATGAATCCGATTGCGGGAGCCGTGAATGTAAGGCTCCATTTTCGGGTTCCAACGGCTCACGCGACACCCAATGTGCGCACCCGCATCAACCAGAGTTTGGACAGAAAGCTGTGACATTTTCTACATTTCCCGCGACTTTTAGGGCTTTACAGGGGCTACAACCCACTATCGGGCCGCACATGGTAGCCCCCCTTGAATCCATCGTCAAAGCATGAAACTTATGAAGACAAAGAGGAATGTCCCCCTATTTGCTTAAATCCTAGGCCATAATTAAGGACAGCGAATGAATTCCCCTGCGGCCCCCATCCCCTCTGGCCAAATGACCCTCGCCATTCTCGACCATCGGCACAATTGCCCCGTCGAATACCGCGAGTGGTTTTTGGAGCATGGATGGAATGTGCACATAACCCACGATATAGAAGCCAGTCGTTTACTACTCGAAAGCAATGAAGTAGATGTTGCCATTATCCTCCCACTAACTTTGCAACCTGAAACATTAGAGTGGCAAGTTCTAAGCGAACTACTCTCACCAAACAAGAAAACACCCTGGCTAGCAATTCCTTGGGAGTCCGCATCAGACAGATTAGTCGACCGCCTTCTGCGAACTCGAGAAGGACTTACAGATTGGATTCGTCCTACTTCCCCCGTCAGCGAAGCTGGAAACCGGCTGGAAAACTTAATACGTGTTTCTGGGCTTCTAAATGCCAGCCGAACTCGAGCAGAAACTCTCGAAAGTCAACTAATTCGCGACGACAAGACGACCCTCTTCAATAATCGCCATTTCCGCGAACGATTAACAGAAGAATTCAATCGCAGCGCGCGGCATAAGTCCTCTCTTTGCTTAGCACTAATTGATTTGGACGATTTCAAAGGAGTTAACGACACGACCTCCTACGAGTTTGGCGACCTAGTGCTTCGAACATTTTCGGAGGTGCTCCGCAAATGTATTCGAACCATTGACATCCCAGCGCGCATTGGTGGGGACGAGTTCGCTGTCCTCTTACCGGCTACCACCCTTGAGGAAGGAGTAAATGTTGCTTCCCGAATTCGAGCTTTAGCTGAACGAACTGAATCTACCGACGCCTCCTTCTCAGCAAGAATCTCAGTCTCACTCGGGCTCTCGGAATTTTCAGGAGAAGGGATAGAAGACCCTTCAGCATTTTTTCTCCAAGCGAATCAAGCTCTAAAATCTGCGAAGCAAGGAGGGAAAAATCGAATCTCCTTCTTCGACAGCCGAGGCAAAAGTCAATCGATTGACCAAGAAAGGCCAAATGAGATTGAGGATTGAGCGCTAATAATTCGAATTATTATTTTAAGGTTTTAATCACCGGGTCTAGCCAATCTCCATGAGTACCAGTTGGCACTGGATTAAGCGAGGTAGTTCGCAGCTCAAGCTCCCCCCTGCTGGGTAGTATTCCTCGCATCAAAAAGGGTGTGTCTCCAAAGCCCATATATGGCGATTGAGCAATAACTTTTCCATCAAAAACCAATTCGAAAAGAACATCGCTTACTTCTTTAAAACTTGCCACCTCATCGTCTATCCCTACTCTACCTACGAAAGCACCAGGACCCACTTCGCTAAACACGAGACTCGTAGGTGCTTGGGTACCCCAACCCAAAGCAGATTTCCATCCGGCAACAGAAATAGGCCTACCCTCCACAGAGAAACCACACTTCGGGGTCCAATCAGCGCTCCCCTCTGGAAACCGGATAGAAGGGGAAAGGGACAAATCCAATTCTCTCACTCCAGCATCGCGCTGGGCCAATCGCTCAACCGCCCTCCTCGGAACATAAAAAGACTTAACCCATTTTGATTCCAGATCAAAGCCCTCCCCTGTTTCCATAATTTCTGAAACACGCATGTGGCCACCTCCGCGAAAATAAATCCAAAATCCTGCATTTGGGGAGTCTGAATGATGCACGAGAAGTCTCAACTCTCTTACCTGTGACCAGCCATGTCGACTCTCTCCGGCGGGCCCCTCAAAAACTACGCCCTTTTCCTCTACAGCCAAACACCAACCCTCACGGGGATCCCCGGGGTTTTCAAGATTCCCGCCAAGCACAAGGGTGTCTTTCTCAGTAGCTCGAATTGGCATTCCTAAACCCAAACGGGAAATCCCACGTACCCCGTTAAGATCCACATCAAGATTCGTGCCGCACGGCAATTCCCAATCGAGTCTGTCCTCTCCACCACCGAGCGGGTTACCAAGCAAGCGTGAACCGTCATCTAGATGAAGAGCCCATGCAGCAGAGAGTAGAGAGACTGTCCCATCCCAACCGACTTCAATCCAATTGGAAACGGCATCTTTGCTAAGTGCCCTGCTATTTGATGTCAATAAATCGGTCAACGAAATATCCGAATCCAAGAGGCTCTGTCCTGTAGAAGTAGTAACCCATGCTCCCCGTAAGCCGTCGTCAACCTCCTGCAAAAGAGGCCACGCAACAAGAAAGACAGAAAAGGAAGGAATGATGGAGACAAGCAAGAGACCGCGAGGATAGAATCTCCGCCCCCTTTTGCCGATTCCTACCAAAGGATGAGGAATTAGGAACTCGGCGGTCGATCCCCCACCGCCTCACTCAGTCTCCCCTGAAACGAATCCGACATTCGGAAAATTATGGCTCAGAAAGAACTTACATTCGAAACGGAAGCTCGCGATGCTGTCCTCAAAGGCGTAGAAAAGCTCGCCAATGCTGTGGTTTCCACTCTCGGACCAAAAGGCCGAGCTGCAATCTTGGATAAATCTTGGGGAGGCCCCCAAGTAACCAAAGATGGTGTCTCTGTCGCTCGTGAAATAGAGCTAACCGACAAAGCCGAGAACTTAGGAGCACAGCTGGTAAAAGAAGCTGCTACAAAGACTTCCGATCGCGCTGGAGACGGCACCACCACTGCCACCCTATTGGCTTGGTCCATTTACCGCAGCGCTCTCAAGCATCTCACTGCTGGCGCAAATCCCGCTGCTCTGATCCGCGGAATCAGAAAGACCACAAATGCCGTGATTGAGCAACTAGCAATCAATGCCAGCGCGGTAGAAGGGAACGAAGCGATTAGAGCCGTCGCAACAATCGCCTCCAACAACGACTCCGCCATAGGAGACATGCTGGCCGAGGCTTTCGAAGAAGTCGGTGAAGAAGGCGTTATCACCGTCGAAGAAGGCAAAAGCCTCGACACTGAAGTCAAAGTGGTTACAGGAATGCAGTTTGACAGAGGTTTTCTTTCACCCAATTTCGCTACAGATTTCGACACTCTCGAGTGCGTGCACGAAAACCCCCTCATCCTTATTCATGAGGAAAAAATTAAATCCGCACAAAAACTGCTTCCATTACTTGAAAAGGCAAAAGAAGCCGGACGTTCTTTAGTCGTTGTAGCGGAAGATTTAGAAGGCGAAGCTCTTGCGACCTTGGTACTGAACAAAATGCGCGGAATTGTGCAAGTAGCAGCCGTTAAAGCCCCTGGCTATGGAGACCGTCGAAAAGAAATGCTCCGTGACCTTGCAACCGTAACAGGCGCTGAGCCCCTCATGAAAGATGATGGGATGGAGCTAGACAATATTGAGCTGGACTCCCTTGGAACCGCGAAGAAAGTTCTAATTGACTCAAACAACACCACCATCGTCGAGGGAGCTGGCAACGCAAAGGCCGTAGAAGGCCGAGCAGCGCTAATAAGACGCCAAATTGATGAGACCACATCGGACTATGACAAAGAAAAGCTCCAAGAACGCCTCGCAAAACTAGTCGGTGGCATTGCTCAGATCCAAGTTGGAGGAGCCACTGAGACTGAAGTTAAAGAGAAAAAATCTCGTTTTGAAGATGCTCGCTCAGCCACACAAGCGGCTCTCGAAGAAGGCATTCTTCCGGGAGGTGGAACGGCTCTCCTGAGAACCTCTAAAGCTGTAGCCGAAACTCTATCTTTTGAAGGTGAAGAAGCAATTGGCAAAGAAATTCTAATGGAAGCCCTCGAGGCTCCTGTCCGAACGATTGCTGAAAATGCCGGTCAAGATGGCTCACTAGTAGCCCGGAAAGTCTTAGCAGAGGACGATTTCAAGCACGGCTGGAATGCACTCCTTGACACCTATGGGGACCTTGTCGAGATGGGCATTGTCGACCCAACGAAAGTCACCCGCACCGCCCTTGAAAACGCCGTTTCCGTTGCATGCACATTAATGACTACTGACTGCCTCATTACAGAGCTTCCAGAAAAGGACGAGCCCGAAGAAGACCACGGAGAAGATTTCTAACAACCAATGTCTCAAAGCATTCGCCCCAATCAAGATCGCATTCTTGTCAAGCCCTCCGAAGCTAAAGACACAAGTGCTGGAGGAATAATTCTCCCAGATGCGGCCAAAGAGACTCCCGCTTCCGGAACAGTAATCGCCGTTGGACCGGGACGCACCCAAGAAGATGGCACCCTCATTCCTATTTCCGTTACAAACGGAGATCAAATCGTTTTCGCCGCTTATGCTGGAAACAGCATCGAAATCGGAGGAGAAGAATTGAAAATACTTCGCTCTGAAGAAATTTTGGCAAAAATCGAACACTAATCCCCAGACCCAGAACCATGGCAAAGCAGATCCTTTTTGACGACCAGGCTAGAACCAAATTACAAGCCGGCATCCGAACTCTTTCAAAAACCGTTGGAGTGACTCTCGGTCCCGCTGGACGCAATGTCATTCTTGAAAAATCCTTTGGAGGACCTCAGGTGACCAAAGACGGAGTCACTGTCGCAAAGGAAATCGAAGTGAAGGATCCCTTCGAGAACATGGGCGCAAAACTTGTCCGTCAAGTGGCATCCAAAACTAACGACGAAGCTGGAGATGGGACCACAACCGCTACACTTCTCGCAGCCGAAATGGTCGACCTTGGGTTGCGACACATGGCCTCTGGGGCTTCACCCACTGCTCTACGCAAAGGTATGGAAATAGGCGCAGAAGCGGCTCTTGCCTGTCTGCAAACATTGTCCAAGCCTGTATCTGGAAGAGAAGACATAGTCAAAGTCGGTACCATTTCTTCCAATCAAGATGCGCCAATGGGCGAACTCTTCGCGGATGCCGTTGAGAAGGCCGGCGAACAAGGTGTCATCACTGTAGAGGAAGCGCAAGGAATTGAGACCACGCTGGAATACGTTGATGGAATGGCCATCGACAAGGGCTATATCTCTCCGTACTTCGTAACCGATCTCTCCAAAATGACCGCTGAGTATGAAGATGCCCTCGTGCTGGTTCACGAGAAAAAGATTTCATCGCTTGCGGAATTCCTTCCTGTTCTGGAGCAAGCCGCACAATCAGGGAAACCTCTGTTAATTATCGCCGAAGACATCGAAGGAGAGGCTCTTGCCGCTCTGGTCGTCAACAAGCTAAGGGCTGTGATGAAAGTTGTTGCCATCAAAGCACCGGGCTTTGGAGACAGGAGGAAAGCCATGCTTGGGGATATTGCTGCGCTCACGGGAGCGACGGCAATTATGGAAGAAACTGGATTAAAGCTTGAAAGCGTTAGCCTGGAACACCTAGGGCAAGTCCGCAAAGTCTCCATCGAAAAAGACAGAACCGTACTCGTTGACGGGGGTGGAGAAAAAAACGCTATCGAAGAGCGAACTCGCCAAATAGAGGCTCAGATGAAAAAGTCCACCTCAGATTACGACAAAGAAAAACTACAAGAGCGGCTAGCGAAATTGGCTGGTGGAGTCGCTGTTATCCAAGTTGGTGGAGCAACAGAGGCCGAGATGAAAGAACGCAAGGACCGCGCGGAAGATGCTCTACACGCGACACGCGCTGCAATAGAAGAAGGAGTGGTTCCGGGAGGAGGCACAGCGATGCTTAGATGCATTCAGAGCGTCGAAGCTGTAGAAGCAGATGGCGACGAAAACCTTGGTGTAGCCCTTGTGGCCCAAGCGCTCCGAGCCCCGGCCCGCGCTATTGCTTCCAATGCGGGCTATGACGGCAGCGTTACAGTCGCAGAGACCTTGGAATCGGAAGGATGGAACGGGTTCGATGCGCTAAAAGGCAATCACTGTGATCTTGCTGAAGCGGGGGTAATTGATCCCACCAAGGTAGTGAGACTCGCAATCCAAAACTCAACCTCAGTAGCCTCTCTTCTCTTGACCACAAACACTTTGGTCACTGAATTAAAAGAAGAAGAAGATCAAGCTACTGAAGGCGCTGTAGCCTAATTTTTGGCCGAGCGCGACTATTACGAAGTTCTCGGTGTCGGACGAGATTCGTCGGATGCCGACATTAAATCAGCGTACCGAAAGCTTGCCCTCAAGTTTCATCCTGACAGGAACAAAGAGCCCGACGCTGACGCAAAATTCAAGGAAGCCACCGAAGCTTACGCTGTCCTCTCAGACGCTCAAAAACGTCAAGCGTACGATCAATTCGGTCACGCCGGAGTTTCTGGAGGCCCTGGGGGCGGTTCGCCATTTGAAGGGATTGATCTTGAACAAATATTTTCACAATTCGGCGATGTCTTTGGAGGTCAGCGATCATCCGGGTTCTTCGAGGATCTCCTAGGTTTCGGTGGTCGAGGAGCGCAAGGGTCTCGTCGTGGCCGCAGTTTGCGGGCTGCTGTTCAAATAAGCCTTGAGGAGGTCATGGAAGGTGCAGAAAG
>DNPI01000169.1:1835-4418 GCA_003501525.1 Planctomycetota bacterium | reverse complement strand
GCAGTCTGATGGAGGCCTGACTGATTCAGTGAATTTTAAGGGTAGCAATGCCATTCTGTCAGGACCTGCAGGAGGTGTTGTAGGATATGCCATGACAACCAATTTGGGTCAACCTGTGATAGGTTTTGATATGGGTGGTACTTCTACAGATGTTGCCTTAGTCGGGACAGGAGAAACGACCCTTGTTCCAGTAGAAGTCGGTGGGCTGCCGCTGCTTGCCCGAGGCCTTCCTTTGCATTCGGTAGGTACAGGGGGGGGAAGTTTGGCGGTCCGCGATTTAGCCGGCGGTTTGACTGTTGGGCCAGAGTCTGCAGGGGCCCGCCCAGGTCCAGCTTGTTACGGAAGAGGTGGTAAGAAGCCGACGCTCACAGATGCCCATCTTGTTTGTGGCCGTTTGCATCCCGATGCTTTTCTTGGTGGTGATTTCCCTTTAACCCCTTCATTAGCGCGTTTGGTCGTTGGTGATTTGGGGCGGATAGAAGGTCTTAATCCGGAAGAAATGGCTTGTGCTATTTTGGAGGTGGCTTTGGCGGATATGGAAAGAGCTTTAAGGCGGGTAAGCCTCGCTGAGGGGCATGATCCTCGTAACCGTATTCTCTATTCCTTCGGCGGGGCAGGTAGCCTTCACGCGGCGTCCTTGGCTGGGCGCATGGGGATGCGCCGTGTCGTTGTTCCCCCTCATCCAGGAGCCTTTTCTGCTCTTGGCCTTCTTACTTCCCCCCTGAGAAGAACCTTTACCCGCTCAGTCCTTGAGCGTTTACCGTCGATGGGGCGCCGGCGAGAGTTGTTTTCTCCTTTAGTTAAACGCGCGCGTCGAGAGTTGATTGCCGAAGGGGTTGCGCCGTCTCGCGTCCGAATAAAGCGGATTGTTGAATTGCGAGGTGAGGGCCAAGCTGGCGAATTCCCTCTAGTTGATGGTCCTCGTCTTCGGGAACGTTTTCACAAGGAGCACATTCGGAGATTTGGTTACGCCCGTGAAGATAACTCCATCCAATTGGCGAATATTCGGCTTCAGGCGGATGGCCCGTCGTCTTCTCCTTGGAAAAAAGTTCGGACACGTTGCTATGAACCGAAACCTTTCGATGTGCAGCCTGCCTGGATGCCTGAAGGGAAACAGTCCAAGAAGGCGTTTCGTGCATCTTGGTATATCCGTGAGCGTCTCCTTCCGGGCGCTCTTATTCATGGCCCAGCTTGTGTTGCGGAATATTCTGCTACGACCGTTATTCCTCCCGGTTGGTTAGCGAAAATCGACGGCTGGGGTTGTCTTGTGTTGGAGGAGAACAGTTGATTTTCCCTCTTTCTGTTTATCGGCATCTTTTTGCGAGCGTGACGGAGGAGATGGGAGAGGCTTTGCGGTTTTCTGCTGTTTCGCCCAACATTAAAGAACGATTAGATTTCTCCTGTGCCCTATTGGATGCGACAGGCCGTTTGGTCGCGCACGCAGCTCATATCCCAGTTCACCTTGGTAGCGCTCACATGACAGTTCCAGCGGTTTTGAAAGAGCTTGATCCAGGTCCGGGCGACATTGTAATTCTCAATGACCCACATCGCGGAGGCACGCACCTCAATGATGTCACAGTTGTTGCACCGATTTTTAACCGTGGGCGGAGACTGGGCTTCCTCTTGAATCGTGCCCATCATGCAGATGTCGGAGGCGTTGAGCCCGGTTCTATGGGTGGGGCTAGCGACCTTTCGGAAGAGGGTATTTGCTTAGGACCAACGTGGCTGGCAAGGAGAGGAAAACTCGTGCAGCGAACGTGGGATTTATTTCTTGGATCTGTTCGCGATCCCGAATCGAATTATGGAGACCTTCAGGCCCAATGCGCAGCTCTGTACAGAGGAGGTGAGCGTTTTTCAGATTTAGTCCGTCGTTTTGGGGCGGCTGACGTAACGCTTGCCATAAAGGAGCTTATAGACCATGGCGAGCGCCTGACGGAGGCATTGCTGAGGTCATGGCCATCGGGAGAATCTGCGGCTAGTGACCGACTCGATGGTCGTGGGACGCCGCTTCTTCATTGCCAAGCGAAGCTGGGCCGAGGTCGTTTGAGACTTGATTTTTCAGGGACATCTCCCCAAGTGAGCGGTTCATGGAATACTCATCGAGCTGTTGCTACAAGCGCGGTTTTTTATGTGCTGCAGTCTCTTTCGCCGGATGAAATCCCGGAGACAAGCGGAACTTTGAGCCGAGTAATCCTGAAACTGCCTAAGAACTCATTAGTTTCCTCTTCTGCCCCGGCAGGAGTAGCGCTGGGGAATGTCGAAACGTCGCAGCGCATAGTGGATGTTCTTCTTCGCGCACTCGCGGGATTGTTACCAGAAGTTGTTCCGGCTTCCAGTCAAGGGACGATGAACAATTTACTTTTCGGAGGTGTTCGGAGCGATGGTAGCCCTTTTGTCCATTATGAAACCCTTGGAGGAGGTGCTGGTGGCGGTCCTGCCGGTCCCGGTGCCTCCGCGGTGCAGGTGCACATGACGAATACCCGTAATACACCTGTAGAGGTGTTGGAGAGTGAGCTACCTGTACGCGTTAAGAGGTTGCTGCTACGCCGAGGAAGTGGCGGGGATGGTCGACACAAGGGAGGT
>DNPI01000169.1:0-1530 GCA_003501525.1 Planctomycetota bacterium | reverse complement strand
GGGATGGTCGACACAAGGGAGGTAATGGCATGGTTAAGGAAATTGAATTTCTCGCACCGGCGCGAATTACGGTAGCTGCTTCAAGGCGCAAGCATGGTCCACCTGGGCTCAAAGGTGGTAAAGCAGGGAAACCCGGTGAGGATATGGCGACTATCGCTGGGGAATCAGTAAACCTTGATTCTGGTATCCCGATTGACGTCGCTCCTGGCGACACCATTAGGCTGGCTACCCCTGGCGGTGGAGGTTGGGGGCGGGCCTAATCTTTTAGTTTTCGTTTGGTGGAGCCCATTTCCGATGAGCCCAAGTCCCCAAATAGAGCAGAGGAGTGTCTGCTAAAGCAACTAAGGCTTTAAATCCCCAAAGCCCGCAAATTGTGGGCATTATCCACTCGAGAGGTTTATCGCCGCCAAATATCACTGCCACAACCAGCGCAGAATCGAGGAATTGCGAGAAAACAGTGGACGCATTGTTGCGAAGCCAAAGGTGGCGGCCATGCGTTATTTTTTTCCAAAAATGGAACAAACGAATGTCCACAAATTGGGCGCATAGATAAGCGATCATGGAGGCCAAAATTACTCTCCATGTGCCCTGGAAGGCAGCGTCGTATGTGGTGGAATCTAACGGGGAATCTGAGGCGGCGGGAAAAATTGATCCCAACCACAGAACGCCCATTACGAATGCGAGAGCGACAAATCCCGCCCACACTACGTGGTTAGCTTTTTTGCGGCCATGGATCTCTGAAAGGAGATCGGTGACTAAGAAGGTAATCGGGTAGGGCAAAGCTCCTACTGAGAGTAGGACGGGGCCCATTCCCCAGTCGACTTCGACAAACTTTTGCGCAATCAGATTGCAGACGACCAATGAGGCAACGAATAAGGAAGCCAAAATCAGATAGGATTTTTCGTGGCGGCTCATTTTGAAGAATAATTTTCCAATACCCACAACTTCCAAACCTCTTCAGCTTTTGGGATTGTCCA
This sequence comes from Planctomycetota bacterium, assembly GCA_003501525.1. GTDB lineage: Bacteria > Planctomycetota > UBA1135 > UBA1135 > UBA1135 > UBA1135. Next base: position 553 of record DNPI01000169.1, on the reverse strand, counting down.
ACCAAAGTGGCTTTTAAAGGCTGCGCGCTGCGCGTCATCCATATGGGATCCATCAGGAAATCCTTTTTCATCTCGCCTCTCCTTGAGGCTACGTACAAATGCCCCGAACTTTCCCTCTCCCTGAGCAATTAAGAAGTCGACTTTTGACCAGCAAATTAGATGGTCTTCCCACTCCAGCTCAGCAAAAGAGGCCCGATTTAATAACGAAGCGAAGCTGGCGGATTCTTTTTTTTGCACCATCTTGCGCACTTCGGGCTCCCACTTTTCTAATTCTTTTTTTTCTCTGAATGAGGATTCAACAGTATCAAAGAGATTGAAGCGAGGATCATTTCGACGTTCCGCCCAGTGCGCGAATCCTTCAGTAAGCCAAACGGGGAGCTCGTAAGAATAGTGGCGGAATCCGTCTAAAAGATTGTGTGCGAGGCAATGCAGTAGGAGGTTTTGTACTTGGCGGTCATGTCTAATTTTTTCTGTCTCAAGATTCACTCCTATCCAGAGGCAATCTCTGTCAACGTTGTTCCATCTCTGTGGTTTGTCGTACGCCAATCCCCAC
>DNPI01000076.1 GCA_003501525.1 Planctomycetota bacterium | reverse complement strand
TAGATCGGCAAGTAGTTGTCGAAATTCTTCTCGGTCTTCGGCTTTGTGAATAACGTGATAATCAGCCCCAATCATTTCCACGTTGTATTTTTCTAAAACGCCGTTGTTGTAAAGATCGGAAGCGACGTTGAGCGCAGTTTGTCCCCCTAGAGTGGGCAACAGTGCATCCGGCCTTTCTTTCGAGATAATTTTTTCGACAAATTGAGGAGTAATGGGCTCTACGTAAGTGACGTCAGCCAGCTCCGGATCGGTCATAATCGTCGCCGGGTTCGAATTGACGAGGATGATGCGGTAGCCCTCCTCTTTTAGTGCCCTTACGGCTTGCGTGCCGGAATAGTCGAACTCACAGGCTTGGCCAATAACAATTGGGCCCGACCCGATGATTAGGATGCTCTGCAGATCGTCTCTTTTGGGCATAGGGGTTTGCCCGGAAGGCCGACGATAATAGCAACCCCGGCCCTAATCTCCGAGTTCTCGGTGGATTACTGCTGCGGCGACAGGGGGTTCTACTCCGTGAACGACTAAGCATTCACCTGGTATACGAGGGAGTATCACGTCGAGTTTTCCAGCGTTTGATTTTTTGTCCCTTTTTAAAAGCTCAGTTAGCTCTCCCCTAGGAGGAAGGGCGCCAGGGTAGTTCACAGGAAGGCAGCATCTACGCATTAAGGCATGAATACGTCTCCGGTAGCCCGGCTCAGAGATGGAGAGTTCCTCGGACATTCTTAGTGCGCATAGAAGCCCAAGCCCAACGGCTTCGCCGTGGGCGAGATTTTTAGGACCCGCGGCTGTCTCTAATGCATGGCCAAAAGTATGTCCTAGGTTTAGGAGCTTCCGGATGCCTCTTTCTAGGGGGTCTGCTTCGACAATTCTTAGCTTTACTTCTCCTGCTTCCATTGCCATACGTAATGCGGCATCGCCTGGCCGGCGGATTTTTGAAGCTGAGGTCTCCTCCAAGAATGAGAGCAGTTCTCCGTGGCCGACCATTCCGGTTTTTATAATTTCACCCAAGCCACAATTCCACTCCCTGGCGGCGAGACTCTTTAGTAGGGAGATATCACAAATAATGAACTCAGGCGCGTGGAAAGCCCCTGCTAAATTTTTACCTTCGGGGAGGTTTACGGCGGTCTTCCCCCCAATGGCGGCATCTGCCATGCCAAGTAAGGTTGTAGGAATTGCTCCCCATTTAATGCCTCGCAGGATAGAAGAAGCGGCGAAGCCACCTATGTCGGTTGTTATGCCTCCGCCGGCGGCAATGAGCAGAGAGCCTCGGTCTACCCCGGTTCGAATCATCCACTGCATAAGAGCTTCTGTTTCCCCGAATGATTTTCTCTGTTCCGATGGCCACCATTGGCGCACATGTGTAGGAAGGCCTATAGCTCCGAGGCTTTTCTTGATGGGCTCTAAAGCTATCTTGGCTCTGCGGTCGACTAAGACGAAAATCGAAGTTGGAGCAGTCTCGAGATTCTCGATAACACCTTTCAGGAGAGGAGCGAGAATTTTGCGACCGTATGAGGGGTGAGTCATGTGATATTTCCGCGGCGTTTTTGTCGTCGTTCGAGCAGCCTTCTAGCTGCCAATTCCGAACGCAGCTTGTCTCGTCGCGCGAGCCAGGCGATTACGCCAGCGAGGACAATGGCAATCCCGAGAAAAGAGATCACAATCTGCCCTACAAAAGCAGGAGTTTGAAAGTCTATATCTCTTTCGCCAGCTACGACGAAAACAGGCCCCAGCCGCAAATCGCCATCGCCATCTTCCCACGCCTCTAGCTCAAGGAACCAAGCCAAAAGTTCTCTGGGGCCTTCGATGTCGAGGGGGAAATTTTCTGTTGAGAAAAGATGGAGGGGGTTTCGCCCGAGATCGGTGCTTCCCAAGAAACCATCTCCAACAAAAGCCATTCTTAATGGGTTTTCTCCTTTTCGATGGAATCGCGCTTTCAGGACTCTACCGTGAAGGACAAATGGCTGACCTCTAAAGAGGGGCGGGCGTTTGGCAATCTCTTTCAAAAGCCCGATATCAATTTCTTGGGCATCTTTAAATTCGGATTCCAGCAGGGCAGGGTTCGTTTCGATTTCCCTTGCGACGTTCAGCATATGCCAAACCGCTTCTTCATCCGGTTTGGCCTCTTCTCCCCACTCCCATGTTCCGTCAGAAAGCTTTCTACCTGATCCGTGATGAGCGTCTTTGACTTGTGCGAGCAAGTGGCGATTTAGCTGCCGTGCGGGTGCGGCTGTTCTGCGTGAAGGGGCTAATGCCTTGCCGACAACGAGTGGAGCGGTCAACCGTTCCCCATCGAGAATTTGCGTATAAATTTTTAGATAGAGTCCGTCAGCGAGAACAAAGTTCTCAGAAAGGAAAAGATTTTTCGGGACTCGAAGCGAGGCGAAAAAGAAAAGTTCCCCTTTCTCTGTACGTATGGTGCACCAGTATTCAGGGGAGCTGTTTGGATATCGAATGATTTCGCGCGCATCAATCAACTCTCCTCGTAGTCGCACCGGCTTGCCCCGGAATGCCCGAGATTGCTCCTCTATATCAGCAAAAGGGATCGCCGGCTCTCCCAGTGCTTCTAAGTGGTCGGGAAACAGAGTTTGGGCATGTAAAGCTAAAACCCTGAAAGGCTCTGGCTCAAGAATGGCTCTTTCTGCTGCTGTTGCATCTTTTATCTCCGCTAGAGCGTCAGTGTTTAATTGAGGGAGAGAGACCAGAGCATCCTGTGGGGCTTGAGGCGCTCTGCTTTCTTTGGGGTGCTGCTGGTCGGTGAACAAACGAATCCATAGGACAATTGCCATTATGAGCACGGCTCCCATCCATCCTATGCGGATTCGTTCCGCCTGCGTTAGACCCTGTTCAACTCGCAGGGAAGCTCTCTTGTGTACCTTTTTCATCTCCCCTCACGGTAATTACGCGCAGCGCTCACAAAACTGGAAAAAATCTTTTGCGTAGCAATTGAATTTGGACTCCTTTCCGGATGCCATTGCACGCCTATTGCGAAAGGGTGGTCTGGATTTTCGACGCCCTCTAGCACTCCATCCTCAGACCATGCTGCTGCCTTCAGAGTTTCCCCAGGGTGTTTGAGAGCCTGATGGTGAAAGGATTTTATTTCTACAGGTTCTTCTCCCAATAGGCTTGCCAGCTTAGTGCCAGATACAGCATTGACGCGATGCTCAATCCCTGCTTGGTGCTTGTCAGATTCTTCGAGATGTTGAATGAGTGGTGCTCCGGATTCGACTCCCATTATTTGCATCCCTAGGCAAATCCCTAGTGTCGGAATCCGTTGTTCGCGTGCAGCCTCTACAAGGGCGATGCTGAGGGTTTGCTGGGCTAGTGGAATTGGCTTGCTTGTTTTTGGAGGGTTTGGACCTCCTAGAGGCTGCAAGTCAATGTCGTCTCCTCCGGTTAGAAGGATACCGTCAAGGACTTTGAGCACCGAGTCCACATCATTTACGGGTGTGTCACCTGGAATCAAGAGACCGATGCCCCCTGCCTGCCGTAGGCAGTTTTCGAGATAGTCCGTGAAGAGTTGGTACCGCCTTCGCCCTTCGTAAGCGGGGGGTTCTAAAACTTCCACAGTGACTCCTATCAGTGGCCGCTGGCTGGCAGGTGCATTGCCCATGCACGCCTATACTAGGCGGTTCCTTGCCTTTGCTTGAACCCCTGTTAGTTTTCATCCTAGGTCTCGTAGGCCTTTTATTCGGTTCCCATTGGGCTGTCGGGGGTGCGCTCCGTCTTGCGGAGAAGTGGGGATGGCCTGCTTGGGTCGCTGGCATCCTCCTTCTGGCTTTGGGAACGTCATTGCCAGAGCTTTTTGTTGTCCTGGGTAGCTTGCCAGGTTATCCGCAGTTCGCGCTTGCAACTGTGATGGGATCAAATGGCTTTAATGTTGGAATCGTTTTAGGCCTTTTGCTGCTTTTGCTCGGAGATTCAAATATTTGTCGAGGTGGTGGACGTTGGGGTTTGCTTTCTCTGCTTTTGCTTGGCAGCTTTATTGCGAGCCAAGCATTTAGGAATCCGGAGGCTCTTGTTTGGCCTAGCTTACGTGCCATGGGAATTTGTCTGATATTTTTGTATGCCGCGGCTATTTTCATGTTGTTCAGAGCGGGTGATAAGGAGAGCGTGGTTTCGCAGAACTTTCATCCATTGAGCTTTGCTTTATTTCAGACTCTTGGGGGGTTCGCCCTGCTTGCTTTTGCATCGGGTTTTTTCCTGGATGGCTCGTTGCAACTCGCAGCTCGCATTGGATGGACCGAAGGATTCGCGGGCTTTTTTATTGCAGCTGTAGGGACTTCTTCCCCTGAATTATTTACTTGTTGGCAAGTTATGCGAAAAGGTCATCCCGAAGCCGTTTATGGCAATATTTTAGGGTCCAATCTTTTCAACCTTCTTCTTGTCGGTGGCCTTGTAGCAGTCTCTGGCGCAACACCCGACTCTAGTGCTGTGAGCGGTCCTCTTGCCGTGAATGCTGGAGCGGCTTTGGCTTTAGTTGTAGTGCCCCTAGTACTTCGATTCCCCCAAGCTGCACTTTCTCGGGCAACGGGAGCGATTCTTCTTTTGGCTTATTTCTATTCAGCGAACCAGGTTCTGAGCGGTTAGGCTGGGCCTTTATGGTGTCCGCACAATCGAACCGACTCTCTTCTGCTCAGGCAGCAGAAATGGTGGGAGGCTCCCTTGAGGGAGAGGTTCCAGAATTCATTACTGGTATTGCGAATATTGCTTCAGCTAAATCAAGTGATATAGCTTTCGTTCGCTCTGAGCCTGATTTAGGTGGCCGGACCATTGTCCCTAGCCCTAAGGCGATTGCTGAATCTGAGGCTGGGATTTTTCTCCTTACTCCTGATTTCCCGAGCGAAGGCCGACCTTGCTTAAGGGTCTCAGACCCAATGCTTGCTGTGGTGGTGTTATCGGCTCATTTTGAGAATCGGCCGAAGAGGTTGCCAGGGATTCATCCAGCAGCACATATTGAGGGGAGTGCGAATATCAATCCCAGTGCGAGTGTCGGGCCCAATGTAGTTGTTGGAGATGGTGCTGCGGTTGAAGCCGGTGTGATACTTGAATCAGGTGTGATTGTAGGTGAAGGCAGTGCTATTGGTCCGGATTGTCACCTGCATGCTGGGGTAGTCCTTTACCCGAATGTGACTTTAGGTAAAGGGTGTACGATTCATGCAGGAAGCGTTTTGGGCTCTGATGGCTTTGGCTTCCATTGGGATGGAGAAGGGCACAGAAAGATTGCTCATCTTGGTGGACTTGTAATTGGCGATCATGTGGATATCGGTGCAGGGTGTACGATTGATAGGGGAACTTTTAACGCTACGGTTATTGGAGAAGGGTGTATTCTCGATAACCAAGTGCAGGTTGGGCACAATTGCATTTTGGGCCGCTGGGTTGTGCTTTGTGGTCAAGTCGGCTTAGGAGGTTCAACCGAAGTGGAGGATGGCGCTGTCTTTGGAGGGAAGTCTGGCTCAGGGGGCCATGTTCGCATTGGTGCTGGAGCTAAAGTTGCAGGTGGGTCTGCTGTTTTGTCGGATGTGGCGGCGGGCGAGATTGTTGGCGGTCACCCTGCGACTGATTTTCATCTTGACCAAAGAGGAAAAGCCCTACTCCGGCGAATGGCTCGTAAGAAGGAGACCGCTTCTCGTTAGGCAGCGCTCAAGCTGTCGTGAATCCGTAGTAGGTTTTGCCGATAAATATTGCTCTCGAGAGCAAGTAAGGCCTGTTCAAACGAGGCCCATGCGCAATCGGCTATAGACGGTCGAGGGTTGGGTCCAGATTTGCGTTTTCCGTGGAAATAGCCAAAAGGCCATCCGACCAATCGAATATCGCCAATGTCCTCAATGCCAGCTCCTCGCGGTGAGACTAAATCTGGAGTGTCTTTTAAACCTGTTTCTTCCCGTACGCCCCGTAGAGCGGCTTGGCTGAAATCTTCGTTAAGGAAAATTGGCTCAATCACTGGACGCCATATCCCTTCGTGTTGGGGCTTTGGTTTGACGAGAAGGTATTCAGGTTGGGTGCCTTGCCATCGGAAGACGAAGACGTTGACCTCATGGCGAATCCCTCCGTCTCCTAGTTCTGCTGGTTGGAATGGATTCGTCATGTTGAGCTCCGGTCTAGACTACCCTGATGAGCGACCTCGCGACGCTTTGGCAGGAAATAGTTAAGAGAACTGACTATGAGCAGTGTGAGCGACCACGTGCCGCCCGCTTTAGTTTGAGTGCCATTCAGTCCTTATTGAAAGCTCTCGGTTCTCCGCACGAGCGAGCCAAGGTGCTTCACGTAGGAGGATCTAAAGGAAAAGGGACCGTATGTCACTATATAGAAAGGGGTTTGCGTGCTTCAGGGTTCCGCACAGGGCTTTATACGAGCCCTCACCTTGTGGATTGGAGAGAAAGAATGCAAGTCGACGGCAAGTGGGTAAGCGACGACGTTCTCGCGTCCGCCCTCCAAGATGTTCTTGAGGCGTCTTTGGGGGAGGAGACATTTTTTGATTTGTTGACGGCCACAGCTTTTTTGGTGTTTGCCAGAGAGAAAGTGGATTTTTGGGTAATTGAAGTGGGTTTAGGGGGCCGGTTCGACTCGACCAATGTTGTGCAACCGCTTGTTTCGGTAGTTACTTCTGTAGAGCGGGAGCATGAAGAGGTACTTGGGCCGGGCCTCGCCAAAATTGCAGCTGAGAAAGCGGGGATATTTAAGCCGGGTGGGGAGCATTGGGCTGGAGCAGGTATCCCTCCGGAGGCCTTAGTTGTACTTGATTCGGTCGCGGAAAATTTACGCTCACCGAGGGTAATGGGAGGAGACTTTTTTCCTCATCCACCGGCTCGTGAAAATTGGCGGTTAGCTTATTCGGTTTTAGAATCTATACCTGTAATAGGAAATTCATTAGCTCGAGAGTTCGTGGCTTTGCCTCCGGAAGCTTTTGATTTGCTGGGCCGGTGGGATATTCGGGTGATTAACAAGACACGAAAAGTTGTGTTTGATAACGCACATTCTGTAAGTTCCCTCGTGCAAGTTTTAGAGACCTTTCGGAGAGTTTTTGCAGAGAAAGAACGAGGAGTCGTTTTGGGTCTTCGGGACGATAAAGATGCCAAGGGAATAGCCGAGGCTCTCGGCGGGCCTCTTCCCGGGGAAAGCTGGTTCTGCGCTCCTGCAGGGAATCATCCGCGATCAGCAAATCCGAATACAATAGCCCCTCTTTTTGGTGCTAACGTATTACCGCATTTCGCTATTCCCGAAGGTCCTGATGTCGTTCTTGTAACGGGATCCACTTATTTGGTAGGGGCTCTGATTCAGTCTTGGG
>DNPI01000127.1:4633-9139 GCA_003501525.1 Planctomycetota bacterium | reverse complement strand
AGGCGCGCTGCTCTTGGCTGGAGGTGGCGAACTACCCCCAAGCTTCTTCAAAAATTCTCTCGCACTTGCTGCTGCAGCAGAATCAAAAATTCTAATCTTCCCTCAAGCATCAAGCCGAGCAGAAGCCGGGACAGAAGCTGCAAAGCTCTGGACGGAGGCCGGCGCAGACCAAGTGTGGATTGCCAATCTCAATAAAACGCAGGAGACCCGAGAGCTAATAAAGGAGGCGGATATTCTCTGGTTCAGCGGCGGCAGCCAGCTTCAATTACTAGAACGATTACAGAAAGCCGCGCTGATCCCTGCAATTCAGAATCGCCACCAACAAGGAACGGTTGTGGGAGGAACAAGTGCGGGCGCCGCCGCAATGGGCAAGATTGTCATCTCAGGGAATCCTGAACCTGGCCCCTATATCCCTGGAGCAATGGCTAGGCATCAAGGATTAAGCCTCTGCCCGACCCTGATTATCGATCAACACTTCACGCAGCGGAAACGTAATAACCGCCTAACAACGGCGGTAATTGACAATCCCAGTCACCTCGGAATCGGAATTTCAGAAGGAACAATCCTGCTAATTCGAGGCCGCACAGCAAAAGCAATCGGCAAAGGCCCTGTTCATGTTTTTGATGGAAGGGAAGCAAAAATCTCGAACAATAAAAATCAACAGGCAGTACGAGGAATTCATCTCTCTATCCTCCAAAACGGCGATTCTATTTCTTGGTAAAAACAGGAAAAGACCCTTCTAAGGGAGTTTGGCAAGAAAAGGGCTAGGGTCTTGCCAAAAAGTTTTCGGGCAATTCAGACAGCAAAAACCAATCGCCCGCCCCTCAAAGAGAATAGTAAAAGCAGGATCAATCGGAGTGCCCGAGACGGGGCAAAGCCCATTTATCGGTTTAAGAGGAGCAACGTCATTCTCAGAAGGTTCCCAATCCACAGACGGAGCAGCGCTAGTGAGCACAGGAGTAGCTTCCGTCTCTAAAGCCTCGGCATCGGGAGTGTCCCCAGAATCAATTTCGACATGAGCCAATTCAACGCGGAGAGAAGCTAGGGCTTCCGGAGCAATAGAAGATTCCCAAACCCACAACCCCTTAAGGGCAGGCATATCGATAAGACTTGAGTAGACGGCATCAGTAACACTCGTTCGCACTAAGACCAATTCTTCTAATTTTTCATGCCCAGCAAGGTGGCCAACCCCAGCATCAGAAATATTGGTTTGGCGCAAATCCAATCGTCTCAGGCGAGGCATTTGCTGCACAAAGGCAAGTATCGAATCTGTAATTTGAGTCCGAGCCAAAGACAATTCGGCAACATGATCTGTTAGCGGGCTTAAGAGCTTCCGAACGTCTACATCCTTGATTTCAGCCGCTGGTGCGGAAAAATCAACCAACAATTCGTGAGTATCTAAAGCAATAGGCTGCACATGGACGAGGCGAGCACGTAACACCTCTAAAGCACGATCCGGAGCAGCCTCTATAGCATTTTGGTCAGCAGGATCGGGAAGGGGAGGAATATCCATGCCTCCTGCAAGCGCAAACGGTTTCGTAAAGGAATAATTCGCCTTCGCCCATGACTCAATGAGTGCCAGCTCTGCAGGTGTCGGCTGGCGGCGACCTTCTGGAGGCATGTGATCATCATCGGCCAATGGCAAACGAAGCCGGTAAATGAGTTCACTGTCATCTAAAGCTCCAAGTTCGAAAACAGGGCCTCCATCTCCACCAGCAAGCATGGCAGCAGGCGAATCGAGACGTAATCCACCCTTCACTTTTCTCTCTCCGTGACACGCCACGCATCTCGACTCAAGGACAGGGACAATATGCTTCTCAAAAGAAGCAAATTGCACCGTTTCATCCAAATCAGCCTCGACAGCATCGCTCTCTCCTACCTCTTTAGCGCCTAAAAGATAGCCTTCACCGTGAACTAAAGTGGCCCCGAAATGCCCCGTTGGAACGACAACGAAAACCGTTGCCAGCAGAGCAGCACGGTAAGCCTTGGCACTAGATCTCACTCGAAGCCCAAGACACACACAGCTTCCAACAGCAGTAGCAATACCTAATAGCTCATGCCGCTCAACTAAATCACCACCAAAACCGGGCTGCTGATGAAGAAACCAACCCGAAGCGGCCGCAAAAAGCGCGCCGAGAGCTGCAAGCGCAACAAGCAACCGAGGGGCTGGGGGTTCCCGGCGCGCAAAAGCCACTCCCTCGAAAACGGCTAAGCCAGCCAATAGTCCCAGCGGGATATGCAAAACCACCGGGTGCAACCGACCAAATAAAGACAAGAAATCCAACATTCTGATTCTCTAAGCCAAAAGCGGCTTCACAACTTTCCCGAAAACATCCGTCAAGCGCATATCTCGCCCTTGATGACGATTAATTAAGCGTTCATGGTCAAAACCAAGGCAATGAAGAAGCGTTGCATGCAAATCGTGAACGCTAACCGGATTTTCAACAATGTTGTATGAAAAATCATCCGTTGCCCCGTAAACCGTACCCGGAGCCACTCCTCCACCAGCCATCCATGTACTGAAACAGCGCGGATGGTGGTCACGGCCATAGTTTGTCTTAGTCAGGGCCCCTTGGCTGTACACCGTGCGACCAAATTCTCCAGACCAAAGGACAAGCGTTTCATCCAAAAGCCCTCTACGCTTGAGGTCCTTAATAAGTGCAGCCTGCGGCTGATCGACAACCTTCGTTTGCTGACCAAGTTCACCCGGAAGGTTCCCATGCTGGTCCCAGCCTCTCATGTAGAGCTGAACGAACCGAACTCCGCGCTCAGAAAGTCGACGGGCAAGGAGGCAATTCGCCGCGAATGAACCCGGCTTTTTGACTTCTGGCCCATACATTTCCAAAGTCGCATCATCCTCATCACTGAAATCAGTAAGTTCAGGAACAGACATCTGCATGCGATACGCCATCTCCGCTTGGGCTATTCGGGTACGAACCTCTGGGTCGAGACTGCGCTCATATTCCTGCTCATTGAACTCACTCACCAAATCGAGCATGCGACGCCTGTCCTCCCGTGAGACTCCTTCGGGGTCTCTGAGGTAAAGAACAGGATCTCCGCCGGCACGAAGTTTGCAGCCTTGATGCTCACTCGGTAAAAATCCAGAGCCCCAAAAGCGAGCGGAAAGCGCCTGCATATTTCCTGGCCCCTGAGTAATCATGACCACGAAAGTAGGAAGATTGGCATTGGCGCTACCAAGCCCATAAGACATCCACGAGCCGAAACAGGGGCGACCTGGCTGCTGCGTACCTGTCTGGAAAAAAGTAATCGCGGGCTCATGGTTAATTGCATCTGTGTGCATTGAGCGGACCAAACACATTTCCTTCGCAACGGTGGCAGTGTGAGGTAAAAGCTCAGAGAGCCAGATGCCATCTTGATTGTTCTCGTAGCGCGAGAACTTAAAGATTGATGGTGCAACAGGGAAGCGAGCCTGCCCACTAGTCATAGTTGTGAGGCGCTGGCCTTGACGAATGGATTCAGGGAAATCCTGATTAAAACGTTCACGCAACCCTGGTTTGTAGTCATACAAATCAAGCTGGCTCGGCGCACCTTCCATGTGCAGATAGATAACTCTCTTCGCCTTTGGCTTGAAATGAGGTCCTAGAGGATTTCCTCCCAACGGTTCCCTAGCGCCCAAAGAGTTCAAGGCAAGAGCACCAAGTCCGGCACCTAAGCTCTGTGCTGTTAAACCAAAAAATCGCCGTCTCGTAAGCATCAAACGATGCTCCGCGAAAGGGTCAAGAAGAGCGGGGTCAATCATCGCATCAGGTTCGCGAAATGACTTCATCCAGAGATAAAAGGGCATTCGCAAGAAGCGTCAGTGCGGCGAGTTTCGGAGCATTGATACCTTCTGGGATTTCTGCCTCGCCCACCTGAAGGAGTTTGGTTGCTTCTTCGGGTGCCGCGGTATAGCCCGCAAGAAAAGAATTAAAAGTGTCCTCAAGACGCTCGGATTCAAAGTCACTCGGATATCGACCAGTACAACGCAAAAACATCCTCGCAATGCACGATTGGATATCCTCCCCTGCACCGACAAAACTTCTTTGAGCCAAAACGCGAGCCGCTTCAACGAACTGTGGGTCATTCCACAGCACAAGAGCCTGTAGAGGTGTATTCGTCGTCCCCCTGCTAATGGTGCAAAATTCCCGGGTCGGAGCGTCCAACGTCAACAGAGAAGGAGGCGGACATGCTCTTTTCCAGTAGGTGTAGAGGCTCCGCCTCCACAGGTCATCGCCATCTCCCTGTACGAAAACTCGGGTGTTTGATTGGCGCATAGCTATTTCGTCCCAAAGGCCTGAAGGTTGATAAGGCTTCACCGATGGCCCTCCCATCTGTTCAACCAAAAGACCGGCAAGATAAAGAGCCTGATCGCGGATTTCCTCGGCTCCCAATCGTCGCCGTGGATAGGAAGAAAGCAATCTAGTCCCTAGATCTTCATCGCTGACTTCTGGTCTAAGAGCAGAAGACTGGCGATAGGTGCTTGAAGTCACCAATAGCCGAATCATC
>DNPI01000127.1:2850-4335 GCA_003501525.1 Planctomycetota bacterium | reverse complement strand
TTGAAGTTACCAGTAGCCGAATCATCGATTTAACATCCCAGCCACTTTCACGAAATTCGACAGCCAACCAATCCAACATATCAGGATGGGAAGGCCACTCCCCTTGCATTCCAAAGTCCTCGCTCGTTGCAACAAGCCCTGTCCCAAAAATCCACTCCCAAAAACGGTTCACGAACACACGCGAAACCAATGGATTTCCTGCAGAAGTCATCCAACTCGCTAACCCTCGACGATCGTCGGGGGCACCCTCAGGAAGAGCGCCCAGTGATGTAGGAACACCTCGCTCTACTGGTCGAGTCATATCAGGTTGGTCGTACTGGCCACGCATGAGCACATAGGTTTGGCGCCTTTCGGCGCGCTCCCGCATAACCATTGTCAACGGAACAGTCTTCTCCAATTCACCTAACTCCGCAGCAAGACTGGTAGCACGTTCTTGTTTCGCACGAAACGCTGGAGAATATTTCCCCCGCCATTCCTCCGAAACTCGAGCAGCAAGATTATTCGCTCCTCTTTCTCGAATTGCAGCATCTACCAAGCTAAAAACTGTCGAACCGACGAGAACGGAATCTGCCGCCTGAGAGTTCCAGTAATAACCACCCGCTCCTCCAGTATTTACAATTTTTAAAATCAGCGTGTGTTCGCCAGCTGTTAAATCAAGAGTGAGTCGGTCTTGATCCGGTAAAGCCCCTCGGTCGATGCGATTCTCAAACACCTGTGCGCCATCGAGGAAGACCTGAATACCATCATCACTTCCAAGAGAAAATTCAGCCTTTCGGTCAGAAGGCACGTAAATCCTCTTCCCCGCAAAGGAAACCTTTTCTCCCGCAGGAAGATTGCCATTGACCTTGCCATCGGCGAGGCCATCCACCACAACCCAAGAATAATCGGAGGGTGGATACTTCTTACCGAAATCAATTGTCGAATCAGCCTCCGGCCCAAAAATCTGGTCGTAACCTGAGTATTTGCTCTCTGGGTCGTAGGGCCAAGTGCCATACCATGCCGAATCCGCAATCGGCAGCGAATCAAGCCCAATATCAGAAATTGTCCCAGGCGTTATCCGAACTCGCCCTAGGGCATGCTGAGCATAGGTTGATTGGTAGCTCAAGGTAATACGCAATTCCGTACCCCCAGACCACCCAAACGGTGCATCTGCCAACAAGAAAGCCGTGCGCCCCCCCGGAACCATGTGGGCATTCACTGCCCAACCTGTTGTGTCGTTTCGGAAAGGGTTAAGAAGGTTGACGACCTCATAGTCAAACCCCGCACTAGGTTGTTCATGGTCTGCCCAAGCCCAACCAAAATGCAATTCCTGAAAAAGAGAAGGGTCCTTAACCGATACAGCCTCGGCTTTGAAACCAGTCATCACTGCATTGGCATTCGCCGCTCTACCTACTCCCCCATTCGGCAGTGAGGCATCCGGTAACGCTTCGAGCAGAAGTGTCCGGAGGCCCGTCCCTTCCGTCCGAAGAGTCAAAATGTGGTCTT
>DNPI01000127.1:2319-2549 GCA_003501525.1 Planctomycetota bacterium | reverse complement strand
CCGAAGAGTCAAAATGTGGTCTTCCTTGGCAGGGTTCAGCCCTGAAACCAAAACTGACCCATCCTCTTGAATTGTCATCGTCGAACCAGCTGATGCTTCGGCGGCAACAGTCTCGACAGCAGCCCAAGTCACTCCGAACGTTTCCGGTGCGGAAGCAAGAAAGTCCTCATACGCCGCGGCATCTTCAGCAGAAGGCTCCTTCAAAGAAGCTTCCACAATATCCGCTTCAG
>DNPI01000127.1:1810-1987 GCA_003501525.1 Planctomycetota bacterium | reverse complement strand
TCTCAAAGCTTCCATCTGCACAATTTGTTCCGAACTCGGCACCTGAATGAAGGGTTGAAACGCCCTTTGGACATCCTGGACTTGAGGGTAAAGGCCTATCTCGTCATTTGAGTTGAAATAAGCAAAAAGGGAGTAGTAATCCTCCTGGGTAACAGGATCAAACTTGTGGTCGTGACA
>DNPI01000127.1:0-1507 GCA_003501525.1 Planctomycetota bacterium | reverse complement strand
ATCGAACTTGTGGTCGTGACAACGAGCACAACCGACCGTCAAGCCCAAGAAGACAGAACCCGTTGTGTCGACCCTATCAACGGAATATTCAACGAGGTATTCCGCGTCAATGGCCCCGCCCTCATCAGTGATGACATGGTTCCGGTGGAAGCCGCTCGCCACCTGCTGGTCCAATGTCGCGCTAGGCAGAAGATCCCCAGCAAGCTGTTCGGTGATGAACTGGTCGAATGGCATATTGTCCCGAAAAGCCCGCAAAACCCAATCGCGCCAAGACCACATTTGTCTTCCTGCGTCCATATGGATGCCATTTGTGTCCGCGTAGCGAGCTGCGTCAAGCCAAGGCACCGTCATCCGCTCCGCATAACGTGTGACATAAGGCTCCTCCGACAAGAGTCGATTAACCCAGCGTTCGTAAGCCTCCGGTTCGTCATCAGCCAGAAACGCGGCATACTCCTCCGGCGTTGGAGGCAAGCCGGTTAGATCAAGGAAAAGTCGGCGCAACAAAACAGCCGGGGCCGCCTCAGAACTGGGCGATAAGCCAGAAGCCTCTAAGCGGGCTAAAACAAAAGAATCGATTTCATTACGAACCCAACCAGCGTCATCAGTTTCGGGAACAGGAGGGCGTAGCGGAGTAGAAAATGCCCAGTGTCCCTCGTAAGCAGCTCCACTCTCAATCCAACGCCGCACTAATTCCTTCTCCCCATCACTCAGCTGTGGCTTAGGCCCATCAATCGGAGGCATTCGGTTGTCCACATGCGCAGCATTAATACGCCGCCAGACTTCACTTGCTTCAGCATCGCCGGGAACGATTGCCGCATATCCTCCACGGTCGGCTATGGCCTCTTCGCGAATGTCTAAGCGCAAATCCTCCTGCCGAGCAAGCGAATCAGGACCGTGGCACTGAAAGCAATGGTTCGAGAGAAGGGGGCGTATATCGCGCCCGAATCGCACCTCTTCATCGGGAACTAGAGATACTGCACCAACAGTAGCTCCCGCTAGCCCTAAGCAAAAAAGGACGCGACCGATGGAAAAAAAGGGGCCTGTTTCCATGCTCAAGACCCCATCC
The DNA here is from genome assembly GCA_003501525.1 of Planctomycetota bacterium. Classification (GTDB taxonomy): domain Bacteria; phylum Planctomycetota; class UBA1135; order UBA1135; family UBA1135; genus UBA1135. The sequence goes on along the minus strand of DNPI01000127.1, from coordinate 441 downwards.
TAACCCCTATTCCTTTACGCGAACGTCAGACGCTTGGATAAGTAAAAAAAGCTTCCTCAATGCGCCCAGTACTATCAGAGAAGGATTCCACCGGAATACCAAGGCTATGAAGAATACTGAGATAGAGGTTGCTCAGTTGCTCTCCATCTTTACGCCAGTAGGAACCATGTTTGAGTCCCATATTCCTCCCTCCAGCAATCAAGTGTGGCAGGTTACGCGAATTATGGGTTGTGCTAGCCCCAGAGCCAAAGAGGACAATTGTGTTGTCCAAAAGATTGCCATCTCCCTCGGAATAACTACGCAAACGCTCAAGGAAATAAGCAATTTGCTCACTCAAGAACAGGTCGTACTTGGCAAATTCCAGCTGGCCTTGATGATCCGTAGCATGGGAAAGATTGTGATGCGTTTGATGTAAACCAATTTTCTGAGGGAAAGTGTCAC
>DNPI01000147.1 GCA_003501525.1 Planctomycetota bacterium | reverse complement strand
GTTCGTTCTATCCCCGAATATTTTGAGCGGCGATTTAGCCCGCTTACTCGTCGATTAGCGACAGTTGGGATTTTGGGTTATATGCTTGGGTACATTGCCATCGGTTTTCTCACGATGGCCAAAACGCTGCAGCCGGTTCTGGCCGATTTTCTTGGCTGGGACGTCACTATGGGACAGATTGTTTGGGCGGTTGCAATCGTTTCTGGGATTTACATTACCTTTGGAGGGCAAACGGCTGTGATCTTCACAGACCTCCTCCAAGGTTGCATTCTCCTTGTGGGTGGTTTCATCTTGCTTTTCCTAGGGCTTGAATGGCTAGGAGGCTTCGATGTCCTTTGGCGCGCCCTTCCTCCTGCTTTTAAGCTCCCATTAGCGGAGTTTAATAGTCCTGAAGACTTTCATTTCGTTGGTGTTTTCTGGCAGGACGGAGTGGCGGGAAGTATCGGATTTCTATTCCTTAACCAAGGGCTTCTAATGCGATTTCTGGCTTGCCGCTCAGTAGATGAGGGACGCAAAGCAGCTGCTTTTAATACTCTTTTCCTTTTGCCGCTCTCTACGATTGTGGTGTGTAACGCTGGGTGGATTGGGCGAGCCATATCCGGATTGAGACCTGACATCCTTCCTCCGGAAACGGTGCCCGATGAAGTCTTTACTCGGGTGGCGGCGGTCGTGTCATCGCCTGGTGTATTCGCTTTTTTGATTGCTGCAGTCGTAGCGGCACTTATGTCTACAGTTGATACTCTGATTAATGCAGTTGCTGCAGTTGCGGTTAATGACATTTATCGCCCTCTCGTCTCTGGAAAGCCCGACCGGCATTACTTGAAAATAGCTATGGGGACGTCTGCAGTGGCTACAGTTGCTGGCGTTGTAGTGGCTCAGACATTTTTTGGGGATTTTGCAACCCTCTACGAAGCTCACGCGAAATTCCATACGACGGTTACCCCTCCGCTCGTTGCTGCAGTCTTTTTAGGTGCGTTTTGGCCACGATTTAACACGGCAGGGGCTTTGGCCGTTTTTGTGGCGGGATCTTTTTTCATTCTTGTTGGGCTTCAGTGGCCAGAAATTTTTATTCAGCCTCTCGCTCATGGAGTTGAGATGGATACGAAACATCCGTTTAAGTACATGGGAGCTCTCTATAACCTTGTGTCGTGTTTTTCGGTTGGGGTTCTCGTTACGTTGTTGACTGGGCGAGAGAAGAAAAAGAAACACAAGGGCCTCACTATTTGGTCTGTGCAGGAGGCACGCGAATCATTTAAAGGGGGTGTGCCTAATGACCGTTCTGGACGATCTGTTGTTGCGCCATGGATAGTCGATTCCGAATTACCTGACGGGGTCATTCAAGTTGGCGTTGAACAGCAGGCGGATCTGGGGGGGCAGGAGGGGGACCTCATCTATTTGAGTGATACCCGCAGATGGCTAGGCGGACTGCGCTCAACGCATGCTCAATTGTCCGTTGGTGCGCTTGACGGGGTTTTGCGTATTTCCCCTGACTTAGCAATTTCTGGTCGGTTTTTAGTAGGAAGGGAAATTCGCATCGAGAAGGAATTCTGACCCACCCTATGATGGGTGCATGAGAATTTTTATTCTCACCTAGACGAATGAGTTCAGAATCTTCTTCAGAAGACAAGAAAAAGCCCGGTCTCCGAAACCTCTTGGAGGCGGTTGGAAAAGCCCGGATGGAAGGGAAGGAGGAGCCAATTACAGATTCGGGTGATCTTTTTCCTTCATTGGGAGGTAGAGAGCCGGGTGAAGGAGAGACTCTCGGAGATTTTGAGCTCCTACGAGAGGTCGGGCGTGGGGGGATGGGTGTGATTTATGAGGCACATCAAAAGAGTTTGAAAAGGAGGGTTGCCTTGAAAGTTCTCTACCCGGGCCTTTCCTCGTCGGAGAAGGCAATGAGTCGGTTCCGCCGAGAAGCCGAGGCCGTTGCGCGGCTTAGCCATCCTGGAATTATTCCCATTTACGCAGTTGGAGAGGATCGGGGGCTCAACTTTTTTGCTATGCGCTTCTTGGATGGGCCCAATCTTGCCCAAGTAATTGACGAACTGAAAAGGGCCAAGGGAGAAGGGCGTCCTGCTGTGGTTTTGGATTTATTGGGTGCGAGTCACGGGAAATCCGTGGCATCTGATCGAGAAGACACTCGGTCAACCAGTTTCGAATTGGATGTGGGCAATTTTGTTTTCCAGGCAGTGGACTTAATGGCTTCCATCGCTGAAGCGCTTGAGGTCGCTCATAAGGCAGGCATTATTCACCGAGACATCAAACCGGGGAATTTAGTTTTTGACCGAATTGGTCAACTGGTTTTAACCGACTTCGGTATCGCTAAAACTGAATCGGAAGTCTCAATTACACGAACGGGAGAGTTCATTGGCTCACCTGCCTATATAAGCCCTGAGCAAGCTATGACGCGTCGAGTGAAAGTGGATCACCGTTCAGACGTCTATTCCCTCGGAGTCACTCTGTACGAGTTTTTGACACTTGACCAACCCTTTTTGCGGCCGACTCTGGAGGCAACTTTGAGGTCTATCCTTACCAAGGAGCCGACGCCGTTACGTCGTTTGAATCCAAAGATCCCTAAAGATGTCGAAACGGTAGTCCTTAAAGCAATGGAGAAAGATCCAGATCGTCGATTTGGTTCGGTTGCTGAGTTTTCTTCGGAGTTGCGGAGAATTCTTAATTTTGAGGCTATTCGAGTAACTCCTGTAGGTGGCATGACAAAAATCTGGAGGCAGGTTCAACGCAACCGTGGCTTTGCTGTTTCTATGGTTGCAATTGGTCTTCTTGCCGGTGGCCTTGTTTTTCTTAAAAATCGACTGGACGATGTTGAGAGTAGAGCTGGCCAAGCTCTTGCTGGTGGGTCACCTTTAGATCAAGAGTTGGTTGCGTTTATTTCTGGCGAAGACCGTTTTGATGCGGAAGGCGTGATGAGTTTGCTTGAGCAAGCCCGACAGTCGATTGCGGAGGGCCGGCTGGAAGAAGCTTTTGGCGTAGTGCGAGTGTGTGACCGGCGTATCGAATTAGCTCTTTCTCGTGGGCAGCAGGGACTGATTAAATTCGTTCCAAGTTCAACCATGGTGAAAGTCGATCTCATTCGGAATCTAATGATTGAGTTAGAAAATGGTGAAAAGAACGAGCTCCTCAGTCCGCGTGCACGGCGTATTTTTGACCATATGTTGCAGGATGCAGAACCTCTCGTGGTAAAAAACGTTTTGGTTAGTCTGGGGCATTTCGGTGGTCTTCAAGCGGTTTCCCTCCTTGTCCATTCGCTGAATTCTTGGCAAGAATCCTCTGTTTGGCTTCGTTTCGGATTTGATATGCGAGGCGACATACTCGAAGCTTTAGGGCAAACTGGGCATCCTTCAGCACCTGCACACATTGAACAGGCGCTTGCTGGGGCTGGACCCGCAATCCAAATGGAAGCTGTTCGTGCTTTGACCCGAATCTCGGGTTCTGAATCGCGCAGCGTACTTAGGCGGATTGCAATGAGCTCAGGACTGGAGCGGGCGAGTACCGCTGCAAGAATATTCCTTGAGGAGAACCGTTGAAATACTCAATTTTTCTTCTCGCTTTTCTTTTGATTTCCTGCGGAGGGGCTAAGCCCGAAATTGGCGTTATTCTTCCCCTCTCCGGCTCGGCAGAAGCCGACGGGAGTATTGCAAAGAGAGGGCTTGAGCTATTCATAAGCGAGATGGGTGAAGTGCCCCCTTGTAATTTTGTCATTGTGGACAATGCTTCCGATCCTAGTACAACAATCCAGCGGGTTGAAGAATTGTCGAATCGTGGGGTATGTCTCATTCTTGGGCCGGCGTATTCGCTTAACGCTATTGCGGCTAGTTACGTGGTTAAAGAGAAGCGGGTTCCCTTGCTGACTCCTGCAGCAACTCACCCTCTAGTAACGCGTGGTAATCCCTATGCTTTTCGGGCTTGCTTTCTTGACACTCAGCAAGGAGAGGTCCTCGCTAATTTTGCAGTGGAGAATTTCGAAGAACCAAGAGTTGCTGTTGTAACTGACCTTGGGTCGGAATATTCGTACAACCTTGCGAATGAATTTGAGGAAGCTTTCCTTGCTGCAGGTGGTCGACTTGCGAATCGTTTCTATTTCCATGAAGGGGATAGGGATTTCACTCGCCTCGTCGAGAAAGTTCGGAATTCAGGGGCCAATATTGTCTTTTTACCAGCTTATGCCCCAGAAGTTGTTGCCATCCTTAGTGCCGCAAAATCTTCATGGGGTGGTATTACAGTGTTCGGGGGTGATGGGTGGGATGCACCGGATTTGTTTTTGCCCGATGCTGGGTTTGACCCTTCGATTAAAGCTTTCATTTCGAATCATTTTTCAGTGCACGAGAGTCCTAGGACATCCGCATTTTCGGCTCGATATCGGCACCGCTATGAGGAAGAGCCGGGGCAGCTTGCTGCTTTGACATACGACGCAGCGCGGTTGGCCGTAGCTGCTGTGCGCGGGGCTGAAGATGGGAATGACCCCGTTCACGTTCGGGATTCTTTAGCTAGCCTTCCGGCGATAGAGGGGTTGACGGGACATCTTGCCATGGAGGCCGACGGCAACCCAAGGAAGGGCTTGGTGATTCAGGAATTGGTTATAGAGGAAGGCAAGCCCGTGAAACTACGCTTTCTTAAGCGAGTGCTTGAGTAGGGGATTACCTGTCCAAATCCAAAGCTCGTTCAGGGTTCTTTGTGCTGGCGTCCCAATCTTTAGGGAGTTCTCCGTCTTCGTACATCTCTTCGGTGGCGGGGAAATCCTTACTGCGGATGTCCTGGGCAAATCGCGTCAGGGACTCACGAATTTCTCCTGCAAGGTCGGCATATTTCCGTGCGAATTTTGGCGTGGGCCCCAAGCTCAACCCAACCACATCGTGAAAGACGAGTATTTGGCCATCGCATTTGGCCCCTGCCCCAATCCCAATAGTGGGGATACGAACTCGTGAGGTAATCCTATCTGCCACTGAGGCCGGTACGCCTTCTAGAACCAGAGCAAATGCCCCAGCAGATTCGAGAGCAAGAGCATCTTCTAAGAGACTTTTTGCTTCTGAAGAAGTACGGCCGCGGACTTTATATCCGCCCCGAGGATGAACTGCTTGGGGAAGTAAGCCGATATGCCCCATGACAGGAATGTCGGCGTCAACGAGGCTCTCGACTAGGGGTGCACGTTTACTGCCACCTTCGAGCTTGACTGCCTGTGCTCCGCCTTCTCGAACAAGGCGGAGAGCATTCAGGATGGTTTCCTTTTTTCCGAGGTGGTAGCTGCCGTAGGGCATGTCCGAAACGACTAGGGGCCTATCAACGGCGCGCTTTACAGAACGAGTAGCGCTAATGATTTGGTCGAGGGAAATCTTCAAAGTACTCGCATGGCCCAAAACGACATTTGCCATGGAATCTCCCACTAAGATGACATGAAATCCAGCTTCGTCTACTAGCCTTGCTGTCGGATAATCGTAGGCAGTAAGAGACAGGATGGGATTCCCTTCCTGTTTCATTATTTGGAGACTGGGGACCGTGACTTTAGACGGGATTTGCTTTTCGTCGTGGCTGTGATTGCTCAAGGGATGTCCTCTCTCAAAAGGAAGGGCATTCTACTTCCTTTGCCGTCGCCCGATCATTTGATGCGAGAGAATTAGAGCTCAAGCAGTGGGCCAGCTGTCACCTTTGATATTGCTCTTTCTAGCCCTTCACTCCAATCAACTGATACAGCCTGTAAGTTTTCTTTGAGTTGGTCAATCCCGCTTGCCCCGATTAGGACAGTTGTCACTTCTCTTCTGCGTAGGCACCACGCAATAGCGAGGGCAGGGAGGCTGACTCCGATTCCCCTCGCGATTTCCTTCAAAGCTTCTACTTTCTTAAAAGCTTCTGGATTGCCTAAAGCATTTTGAAGAAATACACCTTGTGGCTTTGGATGACTTGCTCGGCTTGCCTTAGGCTGAGATGTTTGCTCAGAGTATTTGCCTGTTAAAAAGCCCTGTGCGAGAGGGGACCAAGTGAGGACACCAAGGCCTAATGCCTCGCAAACGGGAAAGACCTCTCTTTCTGGTTCGGGGCACAAAATGTTGTAGCGAGGCTGTTCACTTACAGGCCCAGGGACCCCTAAAGCCTGGGCAACTTTTTGTGCTTGCTGAAGCTGTTGAGGAGCCCAAACACTGGTCCCCCAAGCACGGATTTTCCCGCTACTAATGAGAACTCCCATAGCCTCAATAGTTTCCTCCAAAGGGATGTCTGAGTCGAACCGATGACATTGATAAAGATCGAGGTAGTCGGTGTTCAAGCGGGACAAGCTGTTATCGATTGATTTGAAAATATGCTTCTTGGAAAGTCCTCGGTCCTCTGGTGCGTCGCTCATGGGGAAGAAAACTTTACTCGCAAGGAAATAACTGTCTCTTGGATATCCGCTGAGAGCAATTGCTAGTGCACGTTCTCCATCTCCCATCCCATAGACGTCGGCCGTGTCGAAGGCGTTAATGCCTGCGTCAAAAACAGCTTCAACCAGTCCATTCGCGAGCTCTTGATTGGAAGTCGAAAATGTCAGCCATGTTCCGAGTGTCAATTCCGGTAGTTCAATGCCACTTGACCCGAGTGCCCGTTTTTTCATATCAGCTTAGATAGAGCGTCTTCGGCTCGGACTTTGCCTTGATGAAGTTGCGGGAGAAGCTGCGGGGGACCAATCCACACGGGGCCTTCGCTTTCTGTTCTCGGAGGAATCCCGTGCGAACCTTTCACGAGATCGGTGTCAAGCGGGACAATATCCATGTTTACTCTGACGCCCATTTTCGAGTATGCAACTTTTGCTAAAGCACTTAATTTGGCGGATGGCCAAGCGGGGGATAGAAATAATTCGCATGGGTCATACCCCGGTTTGCGATGAATGTCGACTGTCCTGGCGAAATCTGGCTCTTGGTCTCCTCCTTCCCAGTAGGGATATGCAAACCAATAGTCGTGTTCCGCCAAAAGGAATAGCTCGCCAGATCTTGCATGATTAAGTCCAGCTGATGCCATGCCGGTCGAGTCGAGAATGTTCCCTACACCTTCAAGGCCACTTAGAAGATTGTGTATTTTTCCAATATCTGCTGAGTTGGCGATATAGACATGGGCGCATTGATGATCGCAGACGGCGAAAGCGCGAGAATTTCCTGGATCTAGTAAAGCACCATTTTTGGCAGGATGAATTTTGAGCCACCCTTCTTTGCGTAGTAGGCGATTAAGGTGGATTGCTTTGTGCACCTGATTGATTCCATATTCACTGACTACGAGGATTTCGTAACTGTTCTCTTTGGCGACATCGAGAAGGCGACTGCATGCTTGGTCAAGTTGCGCTGCTGCTTGTAGCGCTTCGGGACCCTTGGGGCCGAAACGTTGGATGTCGTAATCGAGGTGAGGAAGATATCCGAGGCAAAGGCCAGGACGGTCCTCTTTTAGGACATCGATAATCGCATTCGCAATCCATTGGGTGCTTCGGATGTCGGCGCCAGGACCCCAAAAATTAAAAAGAGGAAAGGTTCCTAATCTCTCGTTAAGTCGTTTTCGAAGGGCAGGGGGGTTCGCGTGAATGTCGGGGCTTTTACGCCCGTTGGCCCAATAGGTGGGGCGAGGAGTTACGGAAATATCTGCCTTGCTAGGCAGATTCCACCACCAGAACATTTGGGCGCTGGAGGAAGCTGGTCGCGACGCTCTCCATTTTTCGAAAACCGTTGGACCCTCGAGGAGATTGACAGATTGTTTCCAAAAAAGAATTTCTGAAAGGTTGCGAAAATACCAGCCGTTAGCAATTGCTCCGTGTTGAGCTGGAGGTTGGCCGGTCAGCATGCTTGCCTGAGCTGTGCAGGTGACAGCAGGGAGTGGAGGGGTAAGTGGATGAAACTCTTGGGATTCGGCAAGTGCTTGCATCACAGGCATACTGCCGGACTTAATAAGGTCGGGAGTTAGGCCTACACAATTCAGGACGAGAACTTTGTCCATGGAGCTCACAATACCGGTGCGGCTTTTATTGGGGCGAATACACTGGTCGTCTAGCGATGAATAACTACCGTCTTCTTTGTGCTCTTGTTGTTGTCGGATGTGGGTTTTCTGTTTTTGTAGCCAATGCTCAGGGTTTGTTGCCAGCTGGGGCTGATGCCCAAGACCCAGTGTCCGCCGAAAAAGTTGAAGTTGTTGTGCTGCCTCCTCAGGTAGATCCTGTTTGGGACGCTTCTGTGATTGACAATAATATTCCTAGCCTTCTTGTTAAGGTCCCACCAGGTAGGCGTTTTGTATTAACCGATTTGCGCCCTATGCCACATGAAGACTTTCCGGTAACTCTTGACCCAAGAGACAGGGTCTGGATTGAAGATGGAATGGATGGAAAAAGGTTTCGCGCCCTTGAAGGAACAGTCAAAAGTATTGGTATTCCTCTACATCTAGCCACGGGTCTCTCTTTTGATCCTGAGCACGAAGTTTGGGTGCAGTATTCGCTTGCCGCGAAAGAAGCTGATGCCATGCTTCGCCTTTTTTGGTCTGGGTATTTTGAGGATGTTGTTTCTCAGCCTTAAGTTCCAAGTAAAGCGGGAACTTCAGCTGCTGGGATAGGTTTCGACCAAAGAAACCCTTGCCCCTGTCGACATCCCATCTCCCGAAGGGCTTCTGCTTGTTCATTGGTTTCAACCCCTTCTGCAACGACGTCCATATCGAGCGAGTTTGCTAGCAGAATGATAGAGCGCGGGATCTCTCGGCCTTCGGGCGAGCCATTCATTGCTTGTACAAAGCTTCTGTCAATTTTTATGGTATCGACAGGAAATTTGTGGAGATAGGAGAGGGAGGAATAACCGGTTCCAAAGTCATCGAGACTAAGTTTCACACCTTCTTCTCGAACTTCCTGGAGAGTTTGCCCAGCTTTTTCGGCTTGTTGAATAAGGGCTGTCTCCGTTATTTCTAATTTCAAGCTTTCAGGCGCTAAACCGGTCTCGGCCAAGATTTCTCGAACTGTGGAGGGAAATCCTTCTTCACCGAGCTGGGCAGCGGCGGCATTGACACTTACCCAAGGGTGTCCGCTATCAACCTTCAGCCAGCTAGCCAAATCTGTGCACGCCTTGCGCAGGACGGAAGCTCCGATGGGAATAATCAAGCCGGTGGTTTCAGCTACAGGTATGAATTCTCCTGGTGATACGGGGCCGAGCTCAGGATGAGTCCAGCGCAATAATGCTTCAAATCCAACCGGAGTGCCCGTCTTTAAGTCAACGATGGCTTGGTAATGGGGGATTAATTCGTCTTCCTCAACAGCACGCCTTAAATCACCTTCCATTTTCCATGCAGCGACGGCTCTCCGGTGCATGGTCGAAGCGAATAATGACTGGCGCGAGCCCCCAGCGCCTTTGGCATCTTTCATTGCAGTAGTAGCGTCTCGTAGCCACTCCGCTCCGTGGCGATAGGCAGGGGACCATGGAGCAATTCCAATACTTGCCGAAACCGGTACCTGTCCATGTTCAGGAATATCTATTCCTAGGTTCAATGATTCTTGCAGGGCGCTACAGAGTTCGGCGACTTGGTCGGGGTCTCTAACTCGTTCTACGAATACCGCAAATCCGTCTCCACCAGTACGGCTTGCAGCTGTATTTGATCCAAAAGAGTCCTGCATCATTCTCGCGACACTCTTAAGAAGGATGTCGCCGCTGCGATTGCCTAGGCTTTCGTTTAGACCTCGAAAACGGTCTAGGTTTAGATGGACAAGAACGCCGGTTGTTTCTTTGGAATCTCGAATCGCTGGTATTCGCTGTTCGATTTTGTCTAGGAAGTGATCTTGATTGGGCAGCCCGGTCAAGCGATCAAAGCGTTTTTCGATGCGCAGCTGCAGTTTAGCGAGCCAGCGCTCGGTAATGTCATTCGCAATCCCTACGACTTTGTCCAGACGATTCCCGACGCCGAACTCTGGGTGGAAGTGAACCTGGAAAACTCTTTGTCCGAGATGTATTTCAGCCTCGATTTCCTCTCCTTCTAAGGCGCTCTTAAGCGCTTGGACCATCTTGTTGGAATCAGCAAAAAATTCAAGTGCAGTTTTTCCTTCTGGGTCTGCATTCTCTAATTTCAGTGGCGTGAGGTTTTGCTCTTCTCCCACTAGGAATTCTCCGTTAGGACCAAGTGTAAAGAGGGCGACAGAAGAGCTAGAGACGACCTTTTGAAGGCGACTTTGACTTTGTTTAAGGGCCTTTTGATCTTTTTGGTCATCGAGGGCGTTGCAAAACATTTCTCCGAAGCTCCTCAAAACTGGGACCAGTTCGTCGGGCCAATATTTAACTTTGCGCACTGAATCAAAACCAACGCAGCCGATGCACACTTCGCGCATAATCATTGGTACCAGGATGAGCGATTGCACCGAACGCTCTTCGAAGACTTGACGTTCGCCTGATGCCTCTGGAGGCATTTTTCCAATCATCGGAACGTGCACAGGGACTCCCTCTTGGATGCGCTCATGCCACCAAGGGACGGCATTCACCATTAAGTCACCTAGGGGAGGGTCTTCGGGGAGACCTGCGTCTACCCACGAATGACTACAGTTCAGTGATAGTCCGTCCTCCGAATAGAGATAAACATAGGCTCGGTCGACTCCCGTGAAAGCTCCGACTTCAGCGAGTGCTTGTTCAATCCCTTTGCCGACTTCGTCAATGGACATATGCACAAATCTCGAAGAGAGCCGGGTGACAAGGTCCTGAACTTCGGAGCGGTACTCTCCCGTGGCAATCTTCTTGCGGCTGTTTGAGAGAGAGTCTTCTAGCCGCTGTACTGCATTTCGATTCCGTGCATTTGTCAATCGAAAGCCGAGAAATACTCCTGCCACCAGCGCCACTGCGCCCCACAGGAAGATTTGTAGAGTGTCGCTGGTGTTGAGGATTTCCTGGGCAGGAAGAGGCACCATAGTCATCAGAATAACTGGTTTATCGTTGGCTGACTTGGATGAAGAGGTGTCCAGAATCTCCCCCAATCATGACTGGGGAGTGCCGAGGATAGATAGGTCGTGAAGTGACCAAATGCGAGGATTCTTCATCCGTCGCCCCCCTTGCCCTTGCCAAGCGGCCTCAACAAGGCATTGAAGCCATCCGCGTAACTCACTGGGAGAAATTATTTCATCAATATCCTGTTGCGAGGCTCCCGCGTAAGGATCCATATCTGTCTCGATGCGTTCTTCCACCTCTTTCATGCCTTCTTTGATTCGCTTAATTTCTTCGGGATCTTCCGAAACCGGTTCAAATTCGTCGTTGAGACGAGTTGACCATGCGGCGGTCGCGAGGGTTCTGCCTTCCATTACAGCGAGGCGAGAAAAAGGTGTCGCTAATTGAACAATTGGGTCATAAGGGAGGCCTGCCATCGCGTAATAACCTGCTCCTGATGCTTTCCTTAACAGCACAGTAAACATTGGTGAAGATTGTGTTGAATTGGCGTAGATAAGGCTCGATCCGTATCCAAGGAGTCCCTCCGCTTCTGCTTCTGTCCCAATATCAAAGCCACCGATATCTTGAAGCCAAATTAAGGGAATCCCATCGTCGTTGCAGGATCTTGCAAATGCCGACATCTTCGCTATCCCCTCCTTGTAGAGAATCCCGCCGGGGCGTAGTGCGCCGGTTTTTTTGGGGTGAGGCACGGTGCCCTGTACATTGCCAACGAAGCCGGTCCAGAGGCCACCGACTCTGCCAACCCCGCACACAATTTCTTTTCCTCGATTGGGTAGGACCTCCCAAAAAAGAGAGCGGTCTACGAGTCTCGCGAGCACCTGGCGGGTGTCATAGGCCATACGGTGGTCTGGGGGGAAAAGAAAATCCAACTCTGTCGGCGGGAATGATGGCTCTGCACTGTCTTCGCTGCCTCTGCGAAAAGGAGCTCCGCTCGATGCAGTTTTCGAAATTTCTTCGCGGATGGCCTCTATGCATGCTTTGTCATCTGGGACTCTTGCGTCGGCACATCCTGATGTGTCGACATGTACATCAGGGCCGCCGATGTCGAGGCTGGTCAACTCCTGAGATTTGGCTCCTTGTATGAGAGCAGCGCCGGCTATCACCATGTAGGCTTGCTCAGTCATGTAGACCCGGTCAGAGATGATGGGCATGTAGCCACCCCCCGCAATGCAATCTCCGAACACCCCAGCAATCTGTGGGACCCCAGCGTCCGAAAGCTCGGAGTTCTTTTTGAAAATATGGCCTGCCCCGGTTTTGCCTGGAAATGAGCGTGCTTGTTCAGGAAGGAATAGACCGCTGCAGTCCACTAAGTAAATAACAGGAATTTTTAGTGAAATCCCTATTTGCTGTGCTCGCTCAATTTTCTCAGGAGTGCCAGGCCACCAAGAACCACTTGCCACTGTGTTGTCGTTGGCTATTACCACTACCCACCGCTCTTGGACGCGGGTTATAGCGCAGACAACACCGGCGCCTGGAGATTTCAAGCTGCGCTCTTCTTGACCGAACTCTACCCCCCAATTCGCAAAAGTTCCAAGCGTATGGATAGGTGCATCGGTGTCGCGTAGAGCATCAAGGCGTTCCCAGGCGGTCCATTTTCCTTTTTCGTGAACTCGTTTAATGTAATCGGCGCCCCATCCGCTCTTCACCTCTTCTCGTCGGGATTCAAGCTCGGTGACCTTTTCTTGGATAAAGGCCGCGTTGCGTTCTCTTTTGCCGTCGTCAAGAAAATCTTCACTTTCGGATCCGATAGGTTCGACGGGGACAAATGCCATGTGCGGAGGATATTAGTTCCTTTGCCGTGAAGAGAGCAGCGTTTCTTTTGGGTGAAGTGGATGAAGCGATTTAAGCGGCTAGGTGGAGTAAAGCGGTGCCGATTAGAACAGCTCCTGCGGCGGTCCAAATCCGCGCCGGGATTTTCTCCTTTAACCACCATGCAGCCAAGGGGAGTGCGAAGGCGGGGTATGCGTTGGCAAGGCTCATTGCGACGCCAAGCTTGGCCCATTTTAATCCAACGCAGAGAAGCCCGACTCCGCAGGCAGTGCCAATGAAGGCTGGAATAAGATAAGGCTGCCAAGCGTCTTTTTTGACCATTCTGCGCAGGACTGTAATGGCTTCTCCTCTGAGAGTTGCCCAGAGGAAAAGTGCAATTGTTCCCCCTCCGATTCGCAAGGCTGCGGCGGTAAGGGGGCCTGTTTCTACCAGCCCTTTTCGGGACAAAAACCCTGCAATGGCCCAAATTAAAGCACATGCTAAAGCGAGGGCTACTCCCTTCGAATGGCTCTCTCTTGATTGTTTTCGGAACTCCACTGCGGCAGCACCGACAAGGATAAGAGTGCAGCCGGCCAATTGTGTTTTTGTGAGGATTTCGCCTTCGAATATCCATGCCAGGATCGAAGCGAAGAGAACGGAAAGGAGGGCAAGCACGGTAGCTCGTCCGACTCCAAGCAGAGTGATAGTGTGGAAAAAGAGCAAATCACCTAATGCAAAGCCGAGAGCACCAGAAACCAATAGCCATATTGTTTCTCCTGGGCCCGGCCCTGCTCCTCCCCAGCTTGCCGGAGCTGCCCATGCGATTGCTCCGAGGACAAAAAAAGCAAGAAAGTTTTTCGTGAGGACGGCGTCCCAGGGTGAACCACCTTTTTTGAATTTCCCGGCATAAAGCACCGTGCTGATTCCCCAGCAGACAGCTGATAGCAGGGCGCCTATTTCACCAATCCCTGCCCAAGGTGGGGGACTGGCTTGAAGGGTGAAGGGGAGCATGAGCGGTTAATTGCGGTCGGAACTTGCTGCGAAGGTTAGTTATCCTGGGCTTGTGGCTAAAGGGTTAACTATTGCGATTCTGTTAGTTCTTTTCCCCCAGGATCCCGGAGGTCTATTGGTGGAAGCCCGCGGGTTCCTTCGTGATCCTCTGTTCGGTGGTGTTGAAGTGATGCTTGCTGATCAAAGCAAGAAAAGTTTCGATTGCCTTTTGCGACCCTCCAATCGTGTTGTCATGTATTCGCCAAATCAAGATGACTTGAAATCGTGGTCATTGCAATCTCTCGGACCTGGGCAGAGATTCTTAGTTTTAAATCCACAGGAGGGAAGTCTGCGATATTCACTTGCTCCTTGGGAGCGAGGTCCGGAGATTGGGTGGGGGGATGGCTGGGGGACTTGGGAAGCACGTTGTTCACAAAGGTTGGGGCCATGGTTGGAATGGAAAAGTGCAAACGGTGAATTGCATCGTTCCATGATTCATGTGAACCGGGAAGATCCTCTTGCGCACCTTGCTTGGATAGAGGGTGTTGTGCCGGGAGAAACGATTCAAATCCGGCACAGGCCGCTTACCCTCGAATATCCAATGCGGCCTTGGACTGAGTGGGAGGAATGGACAGTGCCTATTCCAAAACTGCGGTAAGTTCTATTGCCTCTCCTTCGCGTTGGACAATAACGGTGACCGTTGTACCTTTGAGTTTGCCGGCTAAAGCTCGTCGGATGTCTTCGCTTTTCCGGATTTTGCGATCATCTATAGCCAATATAAGGTCGCTCGCAAGTATGCCAGCTTTGGCCGCAGCGCTGTCTTCTCGCACTGAAGACAATTCCAATCCGCTTTCTGTGTAGATGTCTGGTCGGATTCCTAGCCGACCTTTTTGGGATCGGCGCTCTGCTATGCGTCCATAGTGTTTCATCATTCGGTCGTTGAAATCACTAGGCATCCCCATCCCCCCTACATCTTGGAAGGTGAGTTTTTTTGGATAGCTGTCAAGAGCATCGAGTATTGCTCTAGCAAGCTTGAGAACTTTCACCTCTCCTTCGTAATTGATGAGCGAAGCATCATCGGAAGGCATGTGGTAATCCGGGTGTACATGGGTAAAGAGGAAAAGCGCAGGAATGCCAGCCTTAAAAAAAGACGTGTTGTCGCTAGGTGCTTCGCCTAAGTCGCTGACTTCTAGATCGAGTCCTGACTCGCTAAGCACCGTATCTAGGAGGGGGTGGAATTCTTCTGCTGTGCCCATTCCGCCCACAAAGAGATAGTCTTTTTCGAGCCGCCCAATCATGTCAAGATTGAGCATTGCTCTAATGTTTTTATTGGGTAGCAGGCCACTGGCTACCAGAGCCTTGCTGCCTAATAGCCCCCGCTCTTCTGCTGAAAAAGTACAGAAAATGACAGGGTGGGCTAATGGCTTTGCACTTATATTTTGGGCAAGTTCAAGAACGCCAGCTGTCCCAGAAGCATTGTCGTCGGCTCCGTTGTGCACTTCGCCAGGGAAGCCCATGCCTCCTAATGCGCCTTGGCCGAGTCCTGCGTGGTCGTGGTGAGCTCCAACGACTATCCATTCATCGGCTAATGCAGGATTTGTCCCTTCGAGCACGGCAACAACGTTAAAGCACTCCTCCCTCCGAACATTGAAGGGAACCAGGAAACCATGTTCCTCGCTGAGCGGTTCCAGGCCAAAGCTTTCGAATTTCTCTGCGATGTAGCGCGCAGCTTTTCGCGCACCTTCTGTTCCCGATCCTCGACCTTCTAGCTCTTCACTGGCAAGATAACCGATGTGAGCTTTTAAATCTTCTATACGGAAATCGGCAGGTTGTTGGTCCGATTTTTTGGCGGGAGGTTCCTGGATTAGAGGCAGTGCGCAAAGGAGCAAGAGAAACGGAGGCATAGCTTTGGGGTTAGCGGGGTATGGTTAGTTTGACTTCAGTAGTTTTGCCGGGTGCCACAAAGACTTGTTTTTCAGCCCCAGGAGGAAAGAGGAGAGTGGCTTCAGTTTGAGCGCTCGTTGCGCTTATATCGAAAGTCCCTGAAGGCAAACCCTGGAAGCGGAAATTGCCTCTTGCATCAAGAGTAGCGGTTTTGGCAAGGAAGCCTCCTTGATCCGATTTTCGGGAAAGATAAACCCGGCCGCCTGCTAGTGGGGAACCGTTGGAGGAAAAAGCAGTTCCTGTAATTACTCCACCTGGTTCGAGTGAGATTGTCCCTAGGTCAAGATGGCTGTCGTCGACTAGCGAAATCGCACGAAAATAGGGAAGGAACGAAGGATGCTTAACCTGGACAGTCATTGGGCCAGGGAAAGCGCCCTCTATTAGGAAAGTACCCTTTCTGTTGGTTTTTGTTGCGGTCGGAGGAATGTTATTCGGGTCGAGGCCTTGTCCGAAAAGGGAGTGAGCAACATTGGGGTCATAGTCCTTTCCATGAAGGGAAATTTCCGCGCCGGCAAGAGTTTTGGAGTCCAAGGATGAAATGACAGTGCCGGTAAGGCGGCCTCCGTATTTGAGCGTAATGTCAACTCCTCGGACTACTTCACCTTCTACATAAAAACCGGGTGAGTGTGTGGGCGCATAGCCTTCGGCTCGAGCCAGCAAAATGAATGAGCGTCCATTTTCTAGTTCTTGGATTAAAAAATTCCCGTCGCGGTCTTCGAAGTCCCAAGCCTTTCCAGTGAATCCATATTGGGCGGTGTTTTTGTTGATGCGGAGTGCTTCAAGCTTAAATTTTTCCACAGGCTTTCCGCTCGAATCAGTCACTCTGCCCATTACTCCTCCCAATGGTTGGAGAACTATTTTTAAATCTCTAGTCGCTGAGTCCACTCGCGGCGCTCTGCCATAGGAGAAGCCCTCAGCGTGAGCTGCAATGCCGTAAATACCTTCAGGTAGTTCACTGAGGAGAAATTTCCCGTCATTCCCCGTGATAGTGTCTGAGCCATATAAAGGTCTTGGTCGGGTTCTTGAGGCGGATACTTTTGCTCCCGCTATTGGGGTGCCGTCTGAATCAACAACCAAACCTCCAAGGACCATCTCGGGACCAAGCTCAAGATTCTGTCGCGACTCCATCTCTTGCCCCATAAGGACGACAGGCATAATTCTTCCAGCGCCAAATCCCGGGCAAGTTGCCGTTAGCGTCCATACTCCTTGAGCTAAACGGGGGATTTCGTAATTCCCGTCTACGTCGCTCGCAGTTTCTAGAATCCGGCCTAGTGCTTTGTCATCTTGCTCTTGCAATGTAGGGTCACCTGCTCGAGCAGTACGAGACTGGAGTTCGATGTGGACACTAGCTTGCAGCGGATTTCCGCCAGTGTCTCGAATTTGCCCGAAAACTCTATATCCAGAGCCAAGAACAACTGGGCTCAAGACTTGGTTTTCACCAGGGACGCATGCTACTGGAAGGCCTTGGGTCGGAGCATAATCCGGATGGTGCACCCACATTTCTAATTCTTTTCCGGAGGGTAATCGGCGGAATACATAAATCCCTTCAAGATTGGTTGTACGCTTGAATATCGGTGTGGCTTCGAGCGTAGTCAGATCAAAAAATGCGGCAGTTGGCCTAAAGTTCAGGACCACGGAGGCGCCAGAGACCGGGTTCCCTTGAGAGTCAATAACAGATCCTTGGATTCCTCCAGCAGTGGCCAAATCAGCTTCACGATTTGGCTCTAGCTCGGTCCTTTCTTCGTTCTGCCCTGTTGCTGTTACTGAAGCTTCAGGCTCATCTCCTACGATTGTGACGGGGTTTTGCAGAGGAGATTGCCAGCCCTCAGCATTTTCTTGCTCACTGGGTAGAGGGTCGCCGGCGAAAAAGACGAACGCAGCGACTAGGATGGCAAAAACCACCGCAATGAAAGGTAGAAACCGTGACACGATTAACTAATTGTTGGTTTAGACGGGGAGTGCCCCTTCTTACTTTCGGGGTATTCGGTCAAAATCAGGCCGAAGGATACTCGATTCCTGTAAGACGTACCCTGTATCGAGTGGGTAGTATTCATCTGTGGCGCTCAAACTTCATTTAGGAGGATGTTTTCCGGCGGGTGGACCGTCGAAGGAAGATTTCTTATCTGCTGCGCCACGAGCAGCCGTTGTTAGAGATAAGCATCTTGCTGATGTGCCCTTTTGGCAACGTCTTGGCGGGCGAACTGATTTACTCGAACTTTGCCAGAATCGTTCAAATCAGATTCGTCAAGAAGAGTTCGATACTTTTGTGGTATTGGGAATTGGCGGCTCAGCTTTGGGCAATTCCGCACTGATTGAATCCCTCTCGCCGTTCGGGCAGGAGTGGGCGCCCACGCCCGACAGACCGCGGATTATTGTTTTGGACACTATAGATCCGGATTGGCTAAAGGGATTTCTGGATTCGGTTTCCATTGAACGCTGTCACTTTAATGTCATTTCGAAGAGTGGCGGGACTATTGAAACAGCAGCTCAATTTTTGCTTTTCTATGATGCGGTGAAAAGAGCATTCGATTCTGATGATGCGGCGAGAGCTCGATTCACGCTAACAACGGATCCGAAAGCTGGGCATCTGCGTTCTGTGGCCCAGGAGTGTGGATTTGAAACTTTGCCAATCCCCGCTGAGGTGGGTGGACGTTTTTCTGTGTTAACTCCTGTAGGCCTTTTAATGGCCGAAGTGGCAGGTCTTGATACGGAATCTCTCTTAGCGGGTGCTTCGAAAACGGCAAATTCTCTGGAAGCGTGTAAGCCTGAGAGCGATGCCGCCCTTGCATGGGCACTGGCACATGTCCTTCATCTCGAAGCCGGTCGCCCGATACATGTCCATTTCCCGTATGGCCATCATCTCCGCTCTCTTGCGGATTGGTATTTGCAGCTTTGGGCGGAGTCTCTTGGTAAAAGGGAGGATGTTAAGGGTGATGAGGTTTTTGTTGGTCCGACCCCAACTCGCGCTGTTGGCCCCACAGATCAGCATTCGCAATGTCAGCTCTATGTGGAAGGCCCGGATGACAAAGTCCATACTTTTGTGCGTGTCGGAGAGCCTTCTTGGAGTGGCAATATTCCGTCAGCCTTTGTGGAGGGGATACCGGCTTTTGAAGCGTTAAAAGGAAGAACTCTAGGCGAACTTATGGAAGCTGAACGCCGTGGAACAGAGGCTGCCTTGCGTGCTGCGGGTCGACCTTGCGCTGTTTTAGAGCTATGTAAGCTTGATGCATTTCATGTCGGGCAGTACATAATGTTTTGCGAAATTGCTACTGCTTATGCAGGGGGTCTAATGAGAGTTAACCCTTATAACCAGCCAGGTGTCGAAGCTGGTAAGGTTGCTGCTTTAGCTCTTATGGGCGTTGAAGGCTATCAAGAGCATTTAGGAGAAATATCCGCAGTTTTGGCCGAAGACGAGAACATGTCTTTCTCTTGCTAAGCATCCCGGCTTAGGTGGGATGTATTGCTTTACTGTGAGTAAATTGTTTTGAGACCGATTTCGGTGAGTATTTCTTGGCGCATTTCTTGATGCAAGCTTCGCCTTACTGTGTTTCGAAAAACTTCTTTGTCTGGAGCAGGCTGGATGGCATTCACCCAAGCTAAGGCTTGACCTTCTACTGTTCTAATCGGTCCGATAAGAGCATTAGGCTCGCTGCTAAAAGCGGCTTCTAAGATCGCCGGGTCTATGCCGGGTTCTATTCGATGTAGCCAGCCAATCTTTCCCTGTGCCACTCGCGAAGCCTCATCTTCTGAATAAAGCCCTGCGATTTTTCCAAACTCTTTTGCGTTTGTTGCGGAACTCGCGTAATTCAGTAGCTCCGTAGAGGCTTCTTCGAAAGAGCGGTCAAGTGGGCCACTCTTTTCTGTAACTGCCCGTAGTAAAAACCAGGATACCGATCGCGATTCTCCGAACTTGGCGTTTAAATCGGCTCTTTCCTCCGCGCTTAAGTTTTCGAAGCGATTCGCGTCCCATACCTGCCTGGAGAGTATTCGCAGCCACCCAGCCACTCGGAGCTCAGCGCCTGCGCGAACGGATTCGAGAGATGAGCCTTGAGAAGCTAACAGTGTTTCGTAGGTGGCACCGCCAAGGACAGGATTGCCTGCTACTTGAGACTGTCTCCATTCAATCTCTTCTTCGAGAACATCGTCGGTGAGAATGAGTCCTTTCTCGGCTCCCCATATTGGTAGGTGCAGTTGGAGGACGAGTTGCTCTAGATATTCCTGATTGCGCCCGTCGGGGAGGCTTGCTCGGATTATGGCCCCGACCTCTGCTTCTGTTACTGCCCAGGATTCATGCTCAATTGCCATCCCGAGAGGAGCGGTAGAAGATATTTCCAAGAGAGAATTTGTCCTCTCCTCGGTCCAGCTGTGGAGTTGTTGTGGTGAGGGGATGGTTCCCTTCGGCAAATCTAAGTCAGCCTGAACAAGCATTTCGTGAAGCACAGAGTCGCGCAACAAGTCTTGGAATCCAGCCAGCGTTAGTCCTTTGTTTCGGATTAGGGTTTCCAATGATGTTCCCATTCTCTCGGCTGCATCGGAGGCTTTTGCCATCCGCGCTTCAATTTCCTTGTTGGGGGCGGTTAACTCGCGAGAGTTTGCTTCTCTGCGCACGAGTTCTACTTGGAGAAGATGCGCTAAGGCTTCTTGGCCAAGCTTTTTGCCTCTGAAAGTTCGCCCGAGGAAGCGTTCGTAGCGGGCAGCTTCCAGCGCGCCTCCGTTCCACCTAGCTATTTGGTCATTTTCGAGTAGAGATGACGCATCTGTGGGATCCGTTTGGGGAGTTAGAAATCCCAGGAGGAGGGGGATGAAATACATGAGCCGGACAGGATAAATCCCGCCCGGCTCATGCGCGGCAATGCCGCTTAGGAGGTGGTCAATTTGAGAGTCATGCTGCCTCCTGGTCGAAGACAACATTTCCCTCTTTCCAGCGGATGGTTAGTTTGGCCCCAGCCTTAAAGACACCGTCTAGGATGCCATCGGCAAGAGGCTGCTCCACCATTCGATCAACAGTTCTACGTAGTTCGCGCGCTCCATATTCTTCACTGCAGCCGGCCTCGGCGAGCTGCTTCGCTAGAGAGGGAGTCCACTTTATTGCGATTTTTGCTTTTTCCATGCGACCTGCGATGCCCTTTAGGCGCATGCTGGTGATTCGGGCTCGGCTTT
>DNPI01000095.1 GCA_003501525.1 Planctomycetota bacterium | reverse complement strand
CTTATTCGCTTGGTAACCGGGCGTGGTCGCATCCGAGGAGAAACCAAGCGCTTGGTGATTCTCGGTTTCGATGGAATGGACCCTCAACTTGCCCAGAGTTTCATGGAAGAAGGCCGGATGCCCAATCTCAAGGCGATGGCGGAGGAGGGAACTTTTGCGCCATTGCAGACTTCCTATCCTTCGATGTCCCCGGTGGCATGGTCGAGCTTCTCAACGGGAACAGATGCTTCTAGACATAATATTTTTGATTTTATAACCCGAGATCCCTGTACCTATTTGCCGGTACTTTCTAGCACTCAAATTGATGGTGCAAAGAAAGTTTTTAAATTGGGGAAATGGAAAATCCCCCTTGGAAAACCCAATATTCGGTCACTTCGCAAAGGGCGCACTTGGTGGAGTATTCTGGGCGAACGCCGTATTTTCAGCAACATTATCCGGGTCCCAATCACTTTTCCGCCAGAGGAATTCCATGGGGCTTGTTTGTCTGGGATGTGTGTTCCGGATCTTCGCGGTACGCAGGGCTCTTTTTCTTTTTGGACTACTGATACTGCGCTAGCTGGCCCCGAGGCCGGTGGGGAAGTCAACGAAATCTCTCGACATGGACACATTTTAAGAGGTTCCATTGTTGGCCCTCCCAATCCAATGGTGGAGGGTAATCCGGTTATGCGTGTTCCGATGCGTATAGAAATTCTCGAGGAGAATCAAAAAATCAGATTAATTTTGGGTTCCGAGGGAGCGCAGCAGACGCTCGAGCTTGGTGTTCGCGAATATTCGGATTGGGTCACTCTTGAGTTCAAAGCGGCCCCTGTGATGGGTGCTGTTACCGGAATTGTGCGCTTCTATTGCATGGGCACGGAGCCGGAGTTTGGTCTTTACATGACACCTATTCAGATTGACCCGGCTAATCCTGCGATGCCTATTTCGCATCCCCAGGTTTATTCGGTTTATCTCGCGAAGAAACACGGCCCCTTCGCGACATTGGGCCTCGCTGAGGATACGTGGGCATTAAACGAGAGGGTAATTGATGAAAAAGCCTTCTGGGAATACGCCATGCTCATCATGGAAGAGCGCAAGAAGATGCTTTTTGATGCTCTGGCGACTACAAGAAAAGGTTCAATAGTTTGTGTCTTTGATACCACTGACAGGGTCTCTCATATGTTTCACCGCTACCTTGATGAGGAGCATCCTGCCAACGAGGGGCAAGATATGGAGTGGGGTAAGGACAAAGTAGGGGAGGTCTACGATTTGGCTGATGAGGTCGTTGGAGAGGTCCGTAAAAAACTTCGACCTGGAAGAGATAGATTGCTAATTGTTTCTGACCACGGATTTTGCCAATTTAAGCGGGGCGTAAACCTAAATTCTTGGTTGCGGGACGAGGGGTATTTGGTGTTGAAACAGGATGCCCCTGTTGATGAAAAATCAGGTAAGGCTATTTCACGGGATTGGCTTCAAGATGTTGATTGGACCCGTACTCGTGCTTTTTCACTTGGGCTTACAGGGCTCTTTCTCAACCGCAAGGCACGCGAGCGGAGCGGAATAGTAGACGAATCAGAAGTCGAATCTCTAAAAATAGAAATTCAGGGCAAGCTCAGAGAGCTAGTTGACCCTAAGACAGGGGATAAAGTTTTTAGGGAAGTGTTTGATGCAGCAAATATTTTTACCGGGCCTTATGTCTTTGAAGCCCCCGATCTTTTCATGGGTTATGTGAGAGGCTTCAGGAATTCATGGGATTGTGCAACGGGCGCCTGT
Organism: Planctomycetota bacterium; assembly: GCA_003501525.1. Taxonomy (GTDB): domain Bacteria; phylum Planctomycetota; class UBA1135; order UBA1135; family UBA1135; genus UBA1135. Next base: position 3,197 of record DNPI01000095.1, on the reverse strand, counting down.
CCGCCTGAAATTTTCTCCGACAATACTAAAGCTTGGTCGGGTGACCATTGCGTTGATCCGCGTGAAGTTCCTGGAGTGATATTTTCCGATCGCCCTATTCAAAGTGAAAACCCAAATCTTATGGATTTAGGGCCGACCGCTCTGGATATGTTTGGCCTTAAAATCCCGGCTAACATGCAAGGGAAACCTCTTTTTTCTGCCGAGAAAGTAGACAAGTGAGAAAATACCTCTCTGTGCTGTTTAGTTTCCATCTGTTAGTACTTTGTGCTGGTTGTGGGGAATCCTCGTCCGAAGAGCCTCGGATTGTCGTTTTAGGTGTTGATGGTCTTGACCCGGCTATGTTGACGGAGAGAATCGAGCGAGGTTTGTGTCCGAATCTGGGGCAGTTGGTCGCGGAAGGGACGTTTGCTGCCTTAGGAACTTCTTGGCCGCCTCAGTCTCCAGTTGCTTGGTCGAATTTTATTACTGGTGTCAATCCAGGCCGTCATGGTTTGTTCGATTTCGTCCATCCCAATCGGGCTAATTACGGTGTCCAGAATTCAATGAGTGCGACTGAGGAAGTTGGCCTTGAGCTGTCACTGTTCGGATACCGCCTTCCTTTGACCGGTGGCAATCAAGTTACGACTCGAGACTTTCCGGCTTTTTGGGATGTGATGGCAGACGCTGGAGTGCCCGTTACTGTGTGTCGAATCCCGGCGGCTTTCCCCCTTGAGGATGTATCCGATGCTGTAGTTTTTCCCGATATGGGTACACCCGATATCACTGGGGCTGCTGCCGGAAAGGCCACTCTTTGGACAGAGAAGCAGACGGCTGTGCGTAAAGATGGCGAGTCGACCCGAACGCGCCCAATTGAGCTAGACCGTTCCCGAATGGACGGAGGCAGAGGTACCGCGAAGGTCAATATTAGTCTTCAAGGACCTGACGATACTTTGATAGATCTTCAAGATTTGGAAGAGGATCTGCGAGTTGCTGAAAAAGCAGGGGATATGGCAACAGTGCTTCGTCTCCGGGCGCGTATGGCTCGAGAGAGAGAGAGCACTCAGCCTGGGGTTTTGTGGCTAGATATGACTAGTCCGGAATCGGTTCTGGCTGTTGAAATCAACGACAATTTCGTGCTTGCCGGTGTTGGCGAATGGACTGATTGGATTCCCGTTGAATTTCCGATGCTTGGAGGTGCGATGAATCTTGCCGGATGGACGCGTTTCTTATTTAGTGGAACTGAGCCTTTTGAAGTCTATGCGGCTCCCATTCAAATTGACCCATGGAATCCAGCGATGCCTGTGAGCTCGCCAGAAGAGGCTTCTGCTGAATTAGCGGACGCTATTGGTCCTTATTACACGCAAGGGTTCCCGGATGCTTACAAAGCTTATAAAGCTGGTTTGCTTGATACTCCTAATTTCGTCAGTCAGTCCGACACCGTGATGGAAGAGCGAGAAGCCATGTTGGACTGGGCTATGGATGGTTTTGAAAGGGATGGGGGCGTTCTTTTTTTCTACGTCGGGTCCCTTGATTTACGTTGCCACATGCTTTGGTTTGCTCAGGATGCCAATCACCCGCACAAGGAGGACGGTGTAACGGAGAACCACGGCGATGAGATTGATAGGATTTACTCTCAAGTCGACGCAATGGTTGGACGATTGGTGGATCGACTGCGACCTAACGACCAATTCATGGTGATTTCTGATCACGGATTTGCCCCGTTTCGCCGTAAGATGCACGTTAACGACTGGTTGGTAGAGAAAGGGTGGTTGGTGCTCAAAGATGGAGCCGAGGTGGGTAATTTCCGCGTTGGTGCTGTTTTAGAAGATGGTTCTCCTGACCCGGAGTCGAGCATCGTGGATTGGGGAAAGACAAAGGCTTGGTGTGTTGGGTTTAACGGCATACACCTCAACCGAGTTGGTCGCGAAGGCTTGGGGATTGTCACTGAAGAAGAATCGGATGCGCTTTTGACTGAAATTTCTGAAGCACTTCTACAGGAAAAAGATCGAGACGGGACTCCAGTGTTCCATTCGGTCAAGAGAGCGACCAAGGTTTTTTCTGGCCCTCATGTTTCAGATGCTCCTGATCTCCAGCTTGGCTTTGCTCGGGGTTATGGGGCTTCAGACGAATGTGCAGTTGGTGAAATTACTGGCGAAGGGAATTTGGTCGATAATGACTCGCGTTGGTCGGGTTCCCACCTAATGGCACCAGAAGTCGTTCCCGGTGTATTTCTTTGTCGCGAGTCCCGAGAAATTGCCTCTAATCCTAGATTGAGGGATATCACTGCCACCTTGTACAAGATGGTTGGTGTTACTCCCCCTGACGGGATGGATGGCTACAACATTTTCAACAATTAGGAGAAAAAAATGTTTGGAGGAAACAAAGTGAAAATTGACAAATCGGTTCTCGAAAGATGCCGAAAGTGTGCTGAAGTGGCTGGCTATGCTTCGGTTGAAGAATTTATTGAGCATGTGCTCGAGAAGGAGCTTAAGGGTATCGAGGAAGCAGGTACTTCGGACGAAGCCATTACAGAGTCCTTGAAGGGCTTGGGCTACATCAGTTGACTGTTTTTGTGATATGAAAGGAACCATCATCACGGTTGCATCTTGCGCTGCGCTGGTGGTTTGGGGCATTGTTTCGCCTGCGACCTTTAACCTCGGTTTTGACTTTACGGATATCTTTCTTGGTTGGATGGGAGCTTTTTGGGTTACGACTCTAATTGCGGCTTGTACAGGTATTTGTTTTTTGTTGGCTTTCCCTCATGTGTCCGCGCAAAAGGCGATTATTTCGGTAAAGGACCGTATTAAGTACAACCTCCTTTCTATCCGCATCTACCAGGACGATATCCCAACAGTGGCAAAGGGGGTTTCCGGGGCCCTTGGATGGAACGTGATTTACCTCGTTTTGAATGTGGTGCCGATGGTTTTTCTTGCGGGGCCTTTCATGTACGTTTGGTTCCAACTAAATGCACTTTATGCTTTTGACCCCATGCAAGCAGGGGATAAGAGCGTTGTAGTAGCGGAGTTAAAAGAAGGAGTCGACTCCGTCTCCGTTGAAGTCTCCCTCCCGGATTTTGCCTCGTTGGGCAAGCGTGCGAATCTTCCGGGGCGAGTTGTTTTTGAGGTCAACGCTTCGGAAGAAGGATTAGGCGAAATTAAATTTCGAAGCGGCGGGGAGGTTTTCGGGAAGGTTTTATCGGTTGGAGAGCGCCCTCGCCG